>NZ_JBJIAI010000008.1:0-268376 GCF_045311035.1 Mycobacterium sp. SMC-13 | reverse complement strand
GCCCAGTAATTCCGGACAACGCTCGCACCCTACGTATTACCGCGGCTGCTGGCACGTAGTTGGCCGGTGCTTCTTCTCCAGGTACCGTCACTTACGCTTCGTCCCTGGTGAAAGAGGTTTACAACCCGAAGGCCGTCATCCCTCACGCGGCGTCGCTGCATCAGGCTTGCGCCCATTGTGCAATATTCCCCACTGCTGCCTCCCGTAGGAGTCTGGGCCGTATCTCAGTCCCAGTGTGGCCGGTCACCCTCTCAGGCCGGCTACCCGTCGTCGCCTTGGTAGGCCATTACCCCACCAACAAGCTGATAGGCCGCGGGCCCATCCCACACCGCAAAAGCTTTCCACCACACACCATGAAGCGCGTGGTCCTATTCGGTATTAGACCCAGTTTCCCAGGCTTATCCCAAAGTGCAGGGCAGATCACCCACGTGTTACTCACCCGTTCGCCACTCGAGTACCCCGAAGGGCCTTTCCGTTCGACTTGCATGTGTTAAGCACGCCGCCAGCGTTCGTCCTGAGCCAGGATCAAACTCTCCAAACAAAAACTCCCCATCCACAGACAGGGCGGAATCCAGTTCAGAACAATCTGACCTAAACAAAAGACACCAAAAACTGGCATCAAAAAAACAACCACACCCCACAAACGGGAAAACACGAGGTGCAGTCAAAAAACAACAAACAAAAACCACCAAACACACTATTGAGTTCTCAAACAACACGCCTTTTTCGGGCAACCCCACCAACCTACTATCTCTTGGTCGGGCTGTCAAGCTCTTGCTCTGGGCTTTTTCGGCCCCGCTCGTTCTTGACGTTGAATAGATTAGCGGGCCGATCTTGATTTTACAAAACGCCTGCATACGGCCGGTTTTTGGGCGAAAACACGTCGCACAGGGGTCCGTCGGGACCGTCAGCGCGACACGCCAATCCCCGTCAACTGACCCGTTCGACCTCCGCGCCCAGACTCACGAGGTTCTCCACGAACAACGGGTACCCGCGATCGATGTGGAAAACGTCGTGAACCTCGGTGTCGCCATCGGCGACCAAGCCCGCCAACACCAAACCGGCGCCGGCGCGAATATCCGATGCCCACACCGGGGCACTCGACAACTGCGGAATTCCGCGGACCACCGCGTGATGTCCGTCGGTCCGGGCGTCGGCCCCCAGGCGGATCATCTCCTCGACGAAGCGGAACCGTGCTTCGAACACGTTCTCGGTGATCATCGAGGTGCCCTCGGCGATGCATGCCAGGCCGATGGCCATCGGCTGCAGGTCGGTCGGGAATCCCGGATACGGCAGCGTCGCGACGTTCACGGCCTTCGGCCGTTCGTACTGCACGACGCGGAAACCGTTGTCGTGCTGGGTGACGGTCGCGCCGGCATCGTGAAGTTTGTGCAGCACCAGCTGCAGGTGTTGCGGGTCCACCCCAGTGACGGCGACGTCACCGCGCGTCATCGCCGCCGCAATTCCCCAGGTCGCGGCCACAATCCGGTCACCGATCACCCGGTGCTCGGTCGGATGCAGCTTGTCCACGCCGGTGATGGTCAGAGTCGAGGTCCCGCCCCCACTGACCTTGGCACCCATCTGGTTCAACATGTCGCAGATATCGACGATGTCCGGTTCCCGCGCGGCGTTGTGGATGACCGTCACACCCTCGGCGAGCACGGCCGCCATCAGGATGTTCTCGGTCGCACCCACCGACGGGAACTCGAGCTGAATCTCGGCGCCACGCAGGTGGTCCGCCTCGGCGACCACGCAGCCGTGCTCGATGTTGCATCGCGCGCCGAGCTGCCGCAGACCGGATTGGTGCATGTCGAGGGGCCGCGAACCGATCGCGTCACCGCCGGGCAGCGCGACTTTCGCCTTCTTGCAGCGCCCCACCAATGGGCCGAGCACACACACCGAGGCGCGGAACTGCCGGACCGCGGCGAAGTCCGCGTCGTACTTCGGCTCGTCGGGCGACGTGATTCGGGCAACATCGCCTTCGAGCTCGACGGTCGCCCCGAGACCGCGGAGCACCTCCGCCATCAATGGCACATCCAGGATGTCCGGACAGTTGGTGATCGTGGTCGTGCCCTCGGCCAACAACGCCGCGGCCATCAGCTTGAGCACGCTGTTCTTCGCGCCCCCCACGGCAACTTCGCCGGACAACCGGCTACCCCCGGTCACCACGAAACGCTCGCTCACGCGGCTAAGTGTAAACAGCGGCGAGGGCCGGTGTCAGACAACGAACAGGTCACCGCGGGTACGGTTTCACCCATGGCCGTGCACCTGACCCGCATCTATACCCGGACCGGTGACGATGGGTCGACCGGGCTCAGCGATTTCAGCCGGGTGTCGAAGAACGATGCGCGCCTGGCCGCCTACGCGGACTGTGACGAAGCCAACGCCGCGATCGGCGTCGCGGTCGCCGCGGGCGCCCCGGACGAACGAATCCGCTTGGTACTCCTGCAGATTCAGAACGATCTCTTCGACGCCGGCGCAGATCTGTCGACCCCGGTTGTCGAGAATCCCGAATACCCGCCGCTGCGGATCACCCAGCCGTACATCGACCGGCTGGAAGCCTGGTGTGACGAATTCAACGAGCCGCTGTCGAAGCTCACGTCGTTCATCCTGCCCGGCGGCACTCCCCTGTCGGCATACCTGCACGTGGCCCGAACCGTGGTCCGGCGCGCGGAGCGAGCGGCCTGGCAGGCGATCGAGGAACACGGCGATTCGGTCAGCGTCCTGCCGGCGAAATATCTGAATCGGCTGTCGGACCTGCTGTTCATCCTGTCGCGGGTCGCGAACCCGGATGGCGATGTGCTGTGGCAGCCCGGCGGTGGGACGCCGCAATCCGACAACACCGGAACTCAGTAGGGGAATTCAGACCGCGCGGCGGCGTGACCGCGGCGACGGCCGGGCCTCCAGCCACGACGTGAAAGCCGTCAAAGCCCCACGGTCCAAAGCGATTTCGTAACCGTTGCGCCGTTCGGGACTGTTGTCGCGCAGCTCGAGAATGACCGTTTCGATGGTCATGATGTCGAATTCGTCGCCCCGTGGGGCGCGGCGCCCAACAACTTCCAGGCCACGACGGGACAGCGTCCGGTCGGGCCACCAGCGCAGGCTCGACAAACGATAAAAGCCGGCCTCACCACCGCGGTAGCGCATGACTCCATGCCGCCACCCGTGGCCGCCGGCAGCTGGGTAGTCGCGCAGGATGGCGGCAGTACCGCCAACCTGACGCAACTTCCACAGCCGATAACTCAGTGCGGCAACAGCCAGCACCAACACGCCGACGAGCGCGACCATCATCAACATGGACGCGCTCATCGGAGTATCAGTCGAGCTGGCCTACGGCGCGCAGACGCGCCCGGCCCCACGCAGCGGTCGCCTCGTCGTCGGACGCGGCATCGGCCTTGGCCGCATGCGCATCGATCTCCGACTCCAGCGCCGCATCTTCAACCAGAATCCGCACGGTGTCCTCGGTTACCGAGAGGAACCCACCGGACACGGCGATCCGCAGATCATCCTCGCCCTCACGCTCGACCCGGACCATCGCGTCCTCGACCAGCTGGCCGACCAACGGGATGTGCCGGGGCAGGATGCCGATCTCACCGGCGGTGGTGCGAGTGAAGACGAATGTGGCCTTACCTGTCCACAGCGCGCGCTCGACGGCGACGATCTCGACGTCCATTTCGGCCATGTCACACCACCTTTCGTGCTCGGGTAACTACGGAGATCACAGCTTGGCGCCGAGGCTTTCGGCCTTCTTCGCCAGGTCGTCGAGACCACCGATGAGGAAGAACGCCTGCTCGGGCAGGTGGTCGAAGTCGCCCTTGGCGAGACGGTCGAACGCCTCGATGGTCTCCTTCAGCGGCACCGTCGAACCCGGCTGGCCGGTGAACTGCTCGGCGGCCATCATGTTCTGGCTCAGGAAGCGCTCGATCTTACGGGCGCGGTACACCAGCACCTTGTCCTCTTCCGACAGTTCATCGATACCGAGGATGGCGATGATGTCCTGAAGGTCCTTGTAACGCTGCAGGATTCGGATGACTTCCTGCGCAACCCGGTAGTGCTCGTCGCCGACGATGCTGGGGTGCAGGATCGTCGAGGACGACGCCAGCGGGTCCACGGCCGGGAAGATGCCCTTGGAGAACACCGCACGAGAAAGCTCGGTGGTGGCATCCAGGTGGGCGAACGTGGTGGCCGGGGCCGGGTCGGTGTAGTCGTCGGCGGGCACGTACACGGCCTGCATCGAGGTGATCGAACGACCACGGGTCGAGGTGATGCGCTCCTGGAGCTCACCCATCTCGTCGGCCAGCGTCGGCTGGTAACCCACGGCCGAAGGCATACGACCCAGCAGGGTCGAGACCTCGGAACCGGCCTGGGTGAACCGGAAGATGTTGTCGATGAAGAGCAGCACGTCCTGGTTCTGCTCGTCGCGGAAGTACTCGGCCATGGTCAGGGCCGACAGGGCGACGCGCATACGGGTGCCTGGCGGCTCGTCCATCTGGCCGAACACCAGCGCGGTGTCCTTGAGCACGTTGGCGTCCGCGAGCTCGACCCACAGGTCGTTGCCCTCACGGGTGCGCTCACCGACACCGGCGAACACCGAGGTACCACCGAAGTTGCGGGCAATACGGTTGATCATCTCCTGGATCAGAACCGTCTTACCGACACCGGCACCACCGAACAGGGCGATCTTGCCACCGCGCACGTACGGGGTCAGGAGGTCGACGACCTTCAGACCGGTCTCCAGCATCTCGGTGCGGGGCTCCAGGTCGGCGAAGGCCGGCGGCTTGCGGTGGATGGACCAGTGCTCGAACTCCTTGCCGTAACCCGGCTCGTCGAGGCAGTCACCCAGGGCGTTGAACACGTGGCCCTTGACGCCGTCGCCGACGGGCACCGAGATGGAGGCGCCGGTGTCGCGGACGTCGGTGCCACGCACCAGGCCGTCGGTCGGCTGCATCGAGATGCAGCGCACCAGGTTGTCACCGAGGTGCTGGGCGACCTCGAGGGTCAGGGTCTTGGCCAGCGCACCGAAGGTGATGTCGGCGTGCAGAGCGTTGAACAGCTCGGGCACAGAGCCACGCGGGAATTCGATGTCCACCACCGGGCCGGTGATGCGAACCACGCGACCAGTGGTCTTGGTCTCTACGGCAGAAGTCATATCTCTCTTCGCTTCCTACGGGGCCTATTTCGCGTCGGCCAGCGCGTTGGCGCCACCGACGATTTCGCTGATTTCCTGGGTGATCTGGGCCTGGCGCTCGCGGTTCGCGGCGAGGGTCAGGGCCTTGATCAGGTCGTCGGCGTTGTCCGTTGCCGACTTCATGGCGCGTCGACGCGAAGCCGACTCCGAGGCCGCGGCCTCAAGCAGTGCCGCGTAGACACGGGTCGCGATGTAGCGCGGGAGCAACGCGTCGAACAGCACGTCCGCACTCGGCTCGAACGAGTACAGGGTGTGGACCTCGGTCGGCTCTCCCGTGTACTCGACGGCCAGCGGGGCGATCCGCACGGCCTCGGCCGTCTGCGACAGCATCGACCTGAACTCGGTCGACACGATGTGCAGTTCGTCGACGCCCAGGACGCCGTCGGCACCCGGTTCGTCACCCTCGTCGTCCGCACCCGCCATGAACGCCGTCACCAGGGTGTCGGCGATCTCCTTGGCGTTGGCGTACTCCGGACGCTCCGAGAAGCCGGTCCAGGACTCGGCGACGGCGCGCTGACGGAAGCTGTAGTACCCCAAGGCCTTTCGGCCGACGACGTACAGCACCGGCTCCTTGCCCTCGTTGCGCAGCAACGTGAACAGTTCCTCGGCCCGACGCAGCACGTTGGCGTTGTAACCGCCGCACAGGCCGCGGTCGGACGACACCACCAGGACCCCGGCACGCCGCGGGTTCTCCCGCTCCACGAGCAGCGGGTGGTCCAGCGCGCTGGCCCCCGCAAGCTCGGTGAGCATGTTGGTGATCTCGGTGGCGTAGGGCCGGGCTGCATCAACCCGGGCCTGCGCCTTGGCGATCCGCGACGTGGCGATCAGCTCCTGCGCCTTCGTGATCTTCTTGATCGACGAGGCGGATTTGATACGTCCGCGTAGCTCGCGCAGTGTGGCTGCCATTGGTTACCTAGGCCTTCTTCGGTGCCGGCTTGTTGACCTTGACCGACTCCTGGCCGAGCTCAGCAGGATCCAGGGCCTCGGCCTCGGCTTCCTTGACAACGACCGAGCTGCCGTCGGAGGCGGCGAAGCCCTTCTTGAACTCGTTGATGACCGAGACCAGCTTCTCCTCGTTCTCCTCGGAGAGCTTCTTGGTCTCCTTGATCCCGGTGAGGATGTCGGCGTGGCTGGCCTTCACGTGCTCCAGCAGTTCGGACGAGAAGCGCGAAACGTCTTCGGCCGGAACCGAATCCAGGTGGCCCTGGGTACCGAGGAAGATCTCGATGACCTGGTCCTCGACGGCCAGCGGGCTGTACTGCGGCTGCTTCAGCAGCTCGACCAGGCGCACACCGCGGTCCAGCTGAGCCTTCGAAGCGGCGTCCAGGTCCGAGGCGAAGGCCGCGAAGGCCTCCAGCTCGCGGTACTGCGACAGGTCCAGACGCAGCGAGCCGGCAACTTCCTTCATCGCCTTGATCTGGGCGGCACCACCGACGCGGGACACCGACACACCGACGTTCACGGCCGGGCGGACACCCTGGTTGAACAGGTCGGACTCCAGGAAGCACTGACCGTCGGTGATCGAGATGACGTTGGTCGGGATGAACGCCGAGATGTCGTTGGCCTTGGTCTCGATGACCGGCAGACCCGTCATCGAACCGCCACCGAGCTCGTCGGACAGCTTCGCGCAACGCTCCAGCAGACGCGAGTGCAGGTAGAAGACGTCACCCGGGAACGCCTCGCGGCCCGGCGGGCGACGCAGCAGCAGCGAGATGGCGCGGTAGGCGTCGGCCTGCTTGGACAGGTCGTCGAACACGATCAGGACGTGCTTGCCGTTGTACATCCAGTGCTGACCGATGGCCGAGCCGGTGTACGGGGCCAGCCACTTGAAGCCGGCGGGGTCAGAGGCGGGAGCCGCGACGATGGTCGTGTACTCCATGGCGCCGCCCTCTTCCAGCGCGCGCTTCACGCTGGCGATGGTGGTGCCCTTCTGGCCGATCGCGACGTAGACGCAGCGCACCTGCTGCTTCGGGTCGCCGGTCTCCCAGGCCTCGCGCTGGTTCAGGATGGTGTCGACGCACACGGCGGTCTTGCCGGTCTTGCGGTCACCGATGATCAGCTGACGCTGGCCGCGGCCGATCGGGGTCATGGCGTCGATGGCCTTGATACCGGTCTGCAGCGGCTCGCTGACGCTCTGACGCTGAACGACGGTCGGGGCCTGCAGCTCGAGGGCACGACGGGTCTCGGCCTTGATCTCGCCCTGGCCGTCGATCGGCTCACCCAGCGGGTTGATGACGCGGCCCAGGAACTCGTCGCCGACCGGCACCGAGAGCACCTCGCCGGTGCGCTTGACCTGCTGGCCCTCTTCGATCTTCTCGAACTCACCCAAGATGACCGCACCGACGCTGTGCTCGTCGAGGTTCAGGGCCACGCCCAGAACACCGCCGGGGAACTCGAGGAGTTCCTGGGTCATGACCGAGGGCAGACCCTCGACGTGTGCGATGCCGTCACCGGCGTCGACGACAGTGCCGATCTCTTCACGATCGGTCGAGGCCGAGAACGTCGTTACGTAGTTCTCGATGGCACCTTCGATATCAGCAGCCGAGATTGTCAACTCTGCCATGGTTTTTGGTCTTCCTAGTCTTGGGTGTTTCGGAGTTAGTCGGGCAGCCGGTTGGAGGCGGCGGCCAGTCGTGACGAGATGGAGCCGTCGATCACCTCGTCGCCGACGGTGATGGTCAGACCACCGAGGAGGCTCGGGTCGACATGCAGCTGGACGGACACCGGGTGACCGTAGATGCGGGTCAGGACCGACGTCAGTCGGGTGCGCTGGGCATCCGACAGGGCTGCGGCCGCTTCGACGTGGGCAACCACCTCGCCGCGGCGGGCGACTGCCAGCTCGGCCAGATCAAGGACGGCCTGGTCGGCACGCTCACCGCGCAGCAGGCTCACGGTCTGCGTCAGCAGCGCCTTGACGGTGCTGTTGACCGAGCCGTTGGCACCGGTGAGGACCTTGTCCAGCAAGGCAACTCGGCCGTCGACCGGGGTGCCGTAGTCACCGAGCAGCGTCGAGAGGCGCGGCTGCGCGTCCAGCACACGGCTGAACCGGAACAGCTGATCCTCGACCTCGGCGACGTCACCGCTGACCTCGGCCCGCTTGATCAGTGCCAGGCGAGCGACGTGCTCGACGGCGTCGACCAGGTCGGACTGCTCCGACCACCGCGAAGACACCGCGGAACGCAGCAGCTCCAGTGCGTTGGCGCCGATCTTGCCGGACAGCACCGCGTCCAGCAGAGCGACCTTGGGGGCCGGGTTGTCGGCGGGCTCGGCCAGGTGCCGGCCGAGGTTGACCTCGGTCAGCAGCAGGCGGGCGACGGCGGCCAGATCATCGGCGAGCGCGGTCAGCGCGGCCGCATCCAGGCCGTTGGCGGTCGCGTCGAACTTCTCGACCAGCGCGGTCAGTGATTCCCGGCTCGCGGCCCGCAGCTTCACCTCGGCGTGGGTACCGACCTCGGCCGAGGACGGGGCCATCTGCTCGAGATCGTCGAGGAAGCGGTCGACGGTGCCGGCCTGCGCGCCGGGCTCGGCGACGTAGCGCCGCACCAGCTCGTCGGCCTTGGCGACGGATTCCGCGCCCAGCTCCTGACGGAGCTCGCGGATGACGCCCTGACGCATCAGCTCGACGTGCTGGCCGCCCTGTGCCTTGATCCGCTCGGCGTCGATGGCGGCCTGCTCGGTGAGCTGCTCCACGATGCGCTGCGAATCGTGCCGGGCCTCGTCGGTCACTTTGGCCGACTCGGCCTTCGCGTCGGCAAGAGCCTTGGCGTGCATCTTGTCGGCGTCGGCGAGTTTCTGTGCGGCTTCGGCACTTTCGGCCAGCGCGACGCGAACGGCCTCCTGCTGCTTGGCCATCATGCCCTTCACCGGAGGTACCACGTACTTCCAGATGATGGCCACGATGACGGCAAAGCCGATCAGCTGCCCGATGAAGATTTCCATCTACTGGCTCCCGCCTGATTTCACGTCAGCCGCCAACTCGACGCCGAGAATGCGGCTCGCCAGCGTCTGGGACAGGTTGTCGACCGACGACTGCAGTTCGGTCTGTGTGGACTGCCGCTGTGCGGACAGTGCCTGGTCGGCACCCTTGAGGGTTTCGGCCACCTCACCACTCGCCGCTGCACGCGCCTGGTCGACGACCTTGCGGCCCTCGTTGCGGGCCTCGTCACGGATGGCCGAAGCCTCCGTGCGAGCGCTCGCCATCGCCGCGTTGTAGTCCGCCTCTGCGGCGGCCACCTGCTCAGCCGACTTCCGGTTGTCAGCAGCGGTCTTGGCCAGCATTTCCTCGCGTTCGACCAAGACCTTGCTGATCGGTGGCACAACCCACTTGCCGATCACGCCGAGCACGATCAGGAAGATGATCAGCACGACGAAGAAGGTCGCGTTGGGGATCAGGAAGTTCTGACCCCCGCCGCCTTCCGCTGCTGCCTGGCCCGAGGCCAGGATGGTTGCGCTCAATTCACCCATGTCGACGGATTACGACAGGCCCGGGGTGGCGAACACGAAGAGCGCCATGAAGGCCAGGTTGATGAAGTACGCGGCTTCCACCAGACCGACGGTGATGAAGAACGGGGTGAACAGGCGGCCCTGGGCCTCCGGCTGACGGGCGATGCCCGAGATCAGCGCGTTACCGGCGATACCGTCACCGATACCGGCACCGATGGCGCCACCGGCCATGATCAAGCCACCGCCGATGAGGGCGCCCTGGATGATAGTGGCGTTCGTTGCTGCGTCGGCCATTCTCTTTTTCCTCCTTGGTAACTGGTAGCTGCGCTACCAGGGTCTTATTTGTGGTTCCTACAGGTCTTGCGGGTACTCAGTGGTGCTCGTCGAGTTCCATCGACTGGCTGAAGTACAGGATCGTCAGCAGCGCGAAGATGAACGCCTGGATGAGGCCGACGAACAGGTCGAAGGTCTTCCAGATGGCGTTCGGCGCCCACTGCACGTACCACGGGAACATCGCGATCAGCGCGACCAGGATGCCGCCGGCGAACATGTTGCCGAAGAGTCGGAGAGACAGCGAGACCGGCTTGGCGATCTCCTCGACGATGTTGATCGGCGCCAGGACCGCGACGTGGCCCTTCAGCAGCTTCTTGAAGTGGCCGAAGACGCCCCGGCGCCAGATGCCCGCAGCGTGGTAGCAGAGGAACACGAACAGCGCGAGCGCCAACACGTAGTTGATGTCCGAGGCCGGCGGGGCCAGCAGTTCCTTCGCGCCACCGTCTTCCCCACCGAACTGCACCGGCAGGACCGACAGCCAGTTGGAGATCAGGATGAAGGTGAAGATCGTGACGGCCAGCGGGAGCACGAACGGCGCGATCTTCATACCGATCGCGGTCTCGATCTGCTGGCGCATCTGGATGGTGATGGCCTCGAAGAACAGCTGCACACCGCCCGGCACACCGGTGGAGGTCACCTTGGCCTTCACGAAGAACGCCAGCGCGATGACGATGACCGCGGCCACGCTGGTGGCGATGATCGTGTCGACGTTGAAGGTGTAGCCCCACAGCTCGTGCTGCTCGTGGTGGCCGACCTCGATGGCGGCCTCGGCGGTGAATTGTTGAATCACTTGGGTCGTCAGTCCTTTGCTTCTGATCCGTCGTGTGCTTCTGGTTGGTCGCCGCCGCCACCGTTACGTTGGCCGGCGCGGACCTTCTTCATCACCGGCAATGCGGTGCTCATGACAAGAATCGCCTGGAACAATGCCACCCCGAACAGCACGCCGATACCGGTTGGCTTGAAGAACCACGTGATCAGCAGGGCGATCACCGAGATGGCGACCAACCGCATGGCGGAGTTGGCGGCCATCTGCATCTTCAGGGGGTGGTCCTTGGCGGTGACCTTGGCAACCGCGCGACGGACCATCATGGCGTTGGCCAGACCGAGCGCCATCCCCAGACCGAAGAAGGCGCCGAACTTCAGATTGCCGCTCACTGCGTAGCCGCCACCGAGTGCGATGGCTGTCACGAGGAGCGAGATAGCAAACAAACGCACGGGCTGAAAAGCCACTGCCGGCAACACCAAAGGCGCGTCCTGCGCTGGTGTCGTCATGGTGTTCACCTCAATCCCGCGGTCACGAGTGCCGTCCCCATATACCTGGCAATCCTGTGTGCGTGCCCACAGAGCGTATCGAAGGTCACATCGAGCGCGTCGGGCACACTGGAATCACCCAAGGGGAAGCTCCCTTTGTCGGTCGTCATTCGGCGCCGATCGGCTTGTGTGAACCGATGGGCCGGGCCGGCAACCCGCGAGGTTTTTCGGGTTCTGCCAGAACCGTACCACATGGTGAGCACCCGAAAACGGGCACCTACTACTTTTTGTCGTACTCGCCTTCTGGCAGGTCATCGCGCCGCCGCAGGAGCGGAATCAGGGTGAAGATGGCGGCCAGCAGGATGGCCCCGAGCATCACCGCACCGGTGTACCGCGGGTCGAAGAAAATGGTGCTGGCAGCCCCCAGCGCCACGATGCCCACCCATAGGTAGATCAACAGCACGACGCGTCGGTGCGAGTGACCGATCTGCAGCAGCCGGTGGTGCAGATGCATCTTGTCGGGACTGAACGGGCTGAGTCCGGCACGGGTGCGGCGCACGATGGCCAGCAGCATGTCGAGGGCCGGTACGAACATCACCGCAACGACCAACAGGAATGGCGACAGCAAAGCAAACACGTCGCGCGCGCCGTAGGCGTTCTGCGAGATCGGGCCCGCCGCGGTGGTCGACGCCGCCGCCAGCATCAGGCCGATGAGCATGGACCCGGAGTCGCCCATGAAGATGCGGGCCGGGTGGAAGTTGTGCGGCAGGAAGCCCAGGCACGCGCCGGCGAGCACCACGGAGATGACGGCGGGCGGGTAGAACAGCACGTCACCGCCGTGGTCGCGCAGCAGCCCGACCGAGAAGATGCAGATGGCCGACGCGGTGATGAGTCCCAGCCCGGCGGCCAGACCGTCGAGGCCGTCGACGAAGTTCATCGCGTTGACGATCGACACCGTCAGCGCCAGGGTCAGCAGGATCGACGACGCCTGGTCCAGCACGATGGTGCCGACGCCGCCGATCGGGATGTACAGCACACTCCACGCGACGCCCATGGTGACCAGGACGCTGGCCGCGGTGATCTGGCCGGCGAACTTCGTCAGGGCGTCCAGGCCCCAGCGATCGTCGATCAGGCCGATCAGCATGATCAGGCCGCCCGCCACCACCACCGCGGGCATACCGGACGAATAGACGAAACCTCGGGTCAGTGCGGGCAATTGGGACGCCAGCAGGACGGCGGCCGCCACCCCGATGTACATGGCCAGCCCGCCCATCCGCGGGACCGGCTGGACGTGGACGTCGCGTTCGCGCGGATAGGCCACGGCGCCGAACCGGAACGCCAGCGCCCGCACCCAGCCCGTGGCGAAGTAGGTGATGATCGCCGCGGTCAGACCGACCAGCACGAGCTCCCGGAGGGGAACCCCGGTGCCGCGGTCGATCTGCGCGAGCAGCCGGCCTGCGTCGGCAACTACGGTCACGACACCTCGCCGGTCAGGGACTCCGCTTCGACTCCGAGCACTTCGGCGATCTGCGCGAGCGAGATCGGCCCTTCGCGCAGCACCCGCGGCGTCGCGCCGGTCAGGTCGACGATCGTGGACGCGGCCTGCTTGGTCGCCGGTCCCGCGTCCAGGTACACCTCGACCTTGTCGCCCAGCTGCGCCCGCGCCTCGTCGGCGTTGACCGCGGGCGGTTGGCCCGAGATGTTGGCGCTGGACACCGCCATGGGGCCGACCTCACGCAGCAGCTCGATCGCCACCGGGTGCAAGGGCATGCGCAGCATGACGCTGCCGTTGGTGTCACCGAGGTCCCACGACAGCGACGGGGCCTGCCGCACGACCAGGCTCAACGCGCCGGGCCAGAACGCCTCGATCAGATCCCGGGCCGCCGGGGGCACGGCGTAGACGAGCCCGTCGATGGTGCGCCAGGAACCGACGAGCACCGGGACCGGCATGTTGCGGCCCCTCCCCTTCGCGGCCAGCAGCGCCGCGACGGCCTCGCTGTTGAAGGCGTCGGCACCCAGGCCGTAGACGGTGTCGGTGGGCAGCACGACCAGGCGGCCGCCCTTGAGCGCACTGATAGCCGAGGCGATCCCGGTGGCGCGCTTGGCCGCATCACCGCAGTCGAACGTCTCCATCCATCACTCCTCACGCAAGCGTTTCGTCGGTTGCCATGACCCGTTTTACCGTCGGGTCGCGGTGACGAACCGGGGCCGCCCGGTCAGGTCGCGCCGCGCGGTGATGTCACCGAACGTACCGTCGCGGTCCAAGGCGGCCACCACCTGATCGGCTGTGGTGTCGTCGTGTTCGATGCCCAACTTGCCGCCGGGACGCAGCAACCGGGCCGCCAGCGCGATGATCGGCACGATGACGGACATGCCGTCGGGCCCGCCGAACAGGGCGCCGGCCGGGTCGTGGTCGATGACCTCGGGGTCGAGGTCGGCGCCGTCCGGGATGTACGGCGGGTTGGACACCAGCAGGTCCACTGTGCCGGTCCTGTCTGACAGCAGGCTGGGAACGGTGACGTCGGCTTCCAGCACCTCGACGACGCTGCCGGCACAGTTGCGCCGGGCATAGACCAACGCCTCCGGGGACTTCTCGACGGCCACGACCTGCGCCTGTGGCCAGGTGTGCGCCAGCGCCAGGGCCAGCGCTCCCGAGCCCGTGCACAGGTCCACGATCACCGGACTCGGCGGCAACGGCTGGTTCATGGCCCACTCCAGCAGGGCCTCGGTCTCCGGCCGGGGAATGAACACCCCCGGACCGACGTGCACTTCCACCGGACCGAATGCCGCGGTTCCGATCAAGTGCTGCAAGGGAATTCGTTGTGCGCGACGCGCGATGAGGTCGCCATAGCCGGCGAAGAACGTCGGGTCCGGCTCGACGAACAGCAGCCGGGCCCGATCGACTCCGGCGATGTGCGCCGCCAGGTACTCGGCGTCGACGCGGGCGGAATCGATGCCCGCTGCAGCCAACGTCGCGGTGGCCTCGTCGAGCGCCTGCCGGATGCTATTCACCCTCGGCGAGCCGGGCCTGCTTGTCGGCGGCCGCGAGGGCGTCGAGCAGCGCGTCCATGTCGCCGTCGAGCACCTGGTCGAGGTTGTGGGCCTTGAAGTTGATGCGGTGGTCGGCGATGCGGTTCTCCGGGAAGTTGTAGGTCCGGATGCGCTCGCTGCGGTCGACGGTGCGGATCTGGCTGGCGCGGTCCGCGGAGGCGTCGGCGGACGCCTGCTCCTCGGCCAGCGCCTGCAGACGCGCGGCGAGCACCACCATGGCGCGGGCCTTGTTCTGCAGCTGCGAGCGTTCGTTCTGGCAGGTGACGACAATGCCGGTGGGCAGGTGCGTGATGCGCACCGCCGAGTCGGTGGTGTTGACGCCCTGACCGCCCTTGCCGGACGAACGGTAGACATCGATCCGCAGGTCCGATTCGTCGATCTGCACCTGCTCGACGTCTTCGGGCTCCGGGTAGACGAGAACGCCGGCGGCCGAGGTGTGCACGCGGCCCTGCGATTCGGTGACGGGCACGCGCTGCACGCGGTGCACACCGCCCTCGAACTTCATGCGCGACCACACGCCGTCGGCCGAATCGCCCTTGCTGGCGATGGTGATGGTGGCGTCCTTGTAGCCGCCGAGGTCCGACCACGTCTCGTCGAGCACGGTGACGGTCCAGCCGTGGCGCTCGGCGTACCGGATGTACATGCGCGCGAGGTCGGCGGCGAACAGCGCCGATTCCTCGCCGCCCTCACCGGACTTCACCTCGAGGACGACGTCGTCGGCGTCGTGCGGGTCGCGCGGGGCCAGCAGGTCGGTCAGCTTGGCGTCGAGCTCGGCGACGCGGGCTTCCAACTCGGGCACCTCCGCGGCGAACGCGGCATCCTCGGCGGCCAGCTCGCGGGCCGCCTCGAGGTCACCCCGGGCGGCCTCGAGCTTGCGGTAGGTCACGACGATCGGCGACACCTGCGCGAACCGGCGACCGACCTTGCGGGCGGCGCCGGCGTCGGCGTGCAGGTTCGGGTCCCCCAGCTGCCGCTCGAGGTCGGCGTGCTCGGCCAGCAGTGCCTCGATGCGGGGCGCGGTATCGGTCTGTGCCACTTTCGGACTCCTGCGGTTGTTCTGGGGTGCCGGATGCTGGATACGAAAACGGCGCCCGGACCTGACGCGAATGCGACAGATCGGGCGCCGTTGACGAAGCTAGCTCTCGGACGCGGCCTTCGAGCCGGCGTTGCGCTTGCCGTACCGCTTCTCGAAGCGGGCCACGCGGCCGCCGGTGTCGAGAAGCTTCTGCTTGCCCGTGTAGAACGGGTGGCACTGCGAGCACACCTCGACCACGATGTGGCCGCTTTCCTTGGTGCTACGAGTCTGGAAGCTGTTGCCGCAACCGCAGACCACGGTGGTCTCGACGTATGCGGGGTGAATACCCGATTTCATTTCATGGTCCTCTGTGATCGATGGCGCCGGGTCGCCCGAGAATTCGGACGTGAACCGGAGCCGAGGGGGTTCGGCGGTCGATTATGCCAGGTCAGCCGCCAAGGTCCTAAACGCGTTCGGGCCGGCGACTATTCCGCGGCACCGCACTGCCCCAGCTCGGCGAGGCGACGCTCCAGAAATCGTCGCTCCGGTTCGGTCGTCGCCAATGCCAGCGCGCGCTCGAAGGCGGTCCGCGCCTCTCCGGTGCGGCCCAAGCGACGCAGCAATTCCGCCCGGGTTGACGGCAGATAGCGATAATCGCCCAGGTCAAGGGCATCGATGAGCTCCAGCGCCCGGGCGGGATCGCCGGCCTCGGCGACAGCCACCGCACGATTGAGCGCCACCACCGGCGATCCGGTGAGCGCTTCGAGCCGCTCGTACAGGACCACGACCTCGGGCCAGTCGATCTCCTCGTCGGCCTGCAGCGAGGCGATGGCGGCCTGCAGGACGTACGACCCGTCAACGAGCCGCAGGGCCAGCGCGCGGTCCAGTGCGGCCCGCCCGGCGTCGACCTTGGCCTGGTCGTACCGCGTGCGGTCCTGCTCGGCGAGCGGCACCACCCGACCGTCGACCACACGGGCCGCGCGCCGCGAATCGTGCAGCAGCATCAAGGCCAGCAACCCGTAGGCCTCGGGTTCGTCGGCCAAGAGGTCGGCGAGGAGACGGCCGAGGCGGATCGCTTCGGCGGCGAGGTCATCCCGCTCGGTGAAGCCCTGGTTGAAGATCAGGTAGATCACCGCCAGCACCGTCGCCACGCGGTCGGGCAGCAACCGGTCGGCCGGCAGGGCGAACGGGATGTTCGTCGCCTTGATCTTGGCCTTGGCGCGGGACAGGCGACGCTTCATGGTGTCCTCGGAGACCAGGAACGCCCGCCCGATCTCGGCAGTGGTCAGCCCGCCGAGCGCCCGCAGCGTGAGCGCCACCTGGGCGTCGCGCGCCAGGGCCGGATGGCAGCACATGAAGATCAGCTGCAGCCGGTCGTCGCCGATGGTGCTGTCATCGAGGTCGATGTCATCCATGGTGATTGCCTGTTGATCGGCATGGAGCAGCCGGGTTTTGGCGCGCAGCGTCTGCTCGCGGCGCAACCGGTCGATCGCCACGTTGCGGCCGGTCCGCACCAGCCAGGCCACCGGCGCATCGGGCACACCGTCGCGGGCCCACCGCTCGGCAGCGCGGACGAATGCCTCCTGCGCGGCATCCTCGGCGAGTTCGAAATCGCCGAGGATGCCGATGAGCGCGGCCAGGACCCGGCCCCACTCGCGCTGGAAGATCGCCTCGATCAGTGGGCCAACTCCCCCGGCAACTCGACCAGCGGACGAACTTCTACGGCCCCGCCGAGGCGCACCGCCGGAATCCGCTTCGCCCATTCCAGGGCCTCGTCGAGATTGTCGGCTTCGATGACGAAGTAGCCGGCGAACACCTCTTTGGTGTCGGCGTACGGGCCGTCGGTGATCAGGCCGTCACCCCGCAAGGTGGTGGCCGTCTCGACGGGTTGCAGGTGGCCGCCGCCCACGCACTGCGGCTCGAACCGCATGGCCATGTACTCCGCGCTCAGGGCGGCCTGCTCGTCTTCGGTGAGCTCGGCGTCGTGGCTACCGGGACGGGTGTAGATCAGCGTTGCGTATTTCATCGGTGTCTCCTTCTGGGTTGATCGTCCAACAGCAGTGAGACGAACGGGGACCCAATGTGGGGACACGATCGCCGAAATCAGTTTTCGGCGAGTGGCGCGTACTCCGTGCCGTCGCGTTTCCACAGCACCCGGCGGGCCGGATCGGTGCCCAACGCAACCAGTTCCCGCTTGAGAATCTTGTTGGTCGCGGTGCTGGGCAGGTCGTCGGCGATCCAGACGTACCGCGGCCAGGACTTCGGGGACAGGTCCGGCTGCGCGGCCAGGAATTCCGCGAACGCCTTCGGGTCGAGGGCCTGGCCGTCGCGCAGCACCATGGCGGCCATCACCTGGTCGCCGACGAACTCGTCGGGCACCGGGTAGACCGCGACGCGGCTGATCACCGGGTGCCGCAACAGGATTCGTTCGATGGGCGCCGCCGTGATGTTCTCTCCGTCCACGCGCATCCAGTCGGCGGTGCGGCCCGCGAGGTAGATCCAGCCGTCGGCGTCGCGGTAGGCCAGGTCCCCCGACCAGTACATGCCGTGCCGCAGCCGTTCGTCCGTCGCACCCTGGTCGTTGTGGTAGCCGCGGAACATGCCGCTGCCGTTGGTGTTCACCAGCTCGCCGGTGGCCGCCTCGGCATTGATCAGCGCGCCGGTCTCGTCGAAGCGGGCCACCTCGCACTCCTGGACGGTCTCCGGGTCGTAGACGGCGACACCCGGGAAACCCTTGCCGACGCTGCCGGCCGGCGTCCCCTCGGAGCGGGTGATGATGATCGCGAGCTCGGTCGAACCGAAGCCATCCCACACGCTGCAGCCGAAGCGGCGGCTGAACTCGTCGATGTCGCGGTCGGCGGCCTCGTTGCCGAACGCCACCCGCAGCGGATTGTCGTGGTCGTCGGGCTGCTCGGCGGTGGCCAGGATGTAGGCCAGCGGCTTGCCGACGTAGTTCATGTAGGTCGCGCCGTAGCGGCGGATATCCGGGAGGAAACCCGAAGCGGAGAACTGCGCGGGCGCCATCGCCGCGCCGGCACCGAGTGCGACGCCCCAGCCCGCGTAGACGCCGTTGGAGTGGAACAGCGGCATCGCCAGATAACAGGTGTCCTTCTCGGTCAGCTCGTAGCGCTGCACGAGTGCCGCCGCGGAGAACAGCACGATGGAGTGCGCCACCTCGACGGCCTTGGGCTCACCGCTGGTGCCGGAGGTGAAGATCATCATGAAGGTGTCGTCGGGCCCGACTTCACGATGTGGGGTCAGGTCCTGCTGCGGCCACTCGGTCGCGGTGACGTCGACGATGGTGACGCCGGGCAGGCTGAGGCCGGCGAGCAGATCGCGGTGTTGGGCGTCGACGAGGACGATCTGGCATTCGACGCGGGCGATGTCGCGGGCGAGCGCCGCACCGCGACGGGTGTTGTTGATGCCGCACAGCACGTAGCCGCCCAGGGCCGCGGCAGCCAGCGCCGTGAGCATGTCCGGGGTGTTGCCCAGCAGCGTGCCCACATGCAGCGGCCGCATCGGGTCGGCCTGGCCGATCAGGGCGGCGGCCTGCGCCCGGGCTCCGGCGACGTACTCTCGCCAGGTCCAGGTCGCCTCGCCGTACTTGACGGCGACGGTGTCCTGGTCGGCGCGTTCGCGAAGCAACTGCTGAAGGGTGTCCGCCATGTGGGCTCCCGGGGCATGGGCGATCACGAGAACCACCCGAGTGAACAGATTCCTGGAAGTGTCTACCATGCTTGACGGGTAGCGCACTAGCGTCAGCGCCCTGGCAGAATCGTCGTTCGCCCGGTTGACATGTGAGGAGACATCCCGGTGGCAAGCCCAGAATCCCCGAAGAGCGTGCGTGATCGACTGATCGACGCCGCCGAAGAGTGCATGCGCGCCAAGGGAATTCGCGCCACGACGGTATCCGAGGTCGCCGAGGCCGCCGGCGTCTCCCGCGGCTGGCTGTACCGGCACTTCCCGGACAAGGTGACGCTGCTGGGCGCCGCGATCGTCCGGCTCAACAACGCCTACTGGAGCGACGCGCACGCCATGCTGGCGTCGATCGAAGGCCTGGACAACCAGATCGTCACCGGAATCCAGCACGGCCGCACCGCCTATGACGATCCCGGGGCCCTGCTGATGAAGTTGCGCGTCGAGGAACCCGACGAGTTCGCCGCCTGCGCCGGCGCCGGCGTGCAGGGCCTGGTGCCCGACCTCGCCGATTTCTGGTCCCGCTACCTCGTCGCCGCCCGCGACAACGGCGAAATCCACCCCGACACCGACATCGACGACGCCGCCGAGTGGATCGCCCGCGTCATCCTGTCGCTGGCCACGATGCCCGGGCAGCGGCTGGACGCCAACAACGCCGACGAACTGCTCGCGCACGTGCGCCGCTACGTGATGCCGGGACTGAAGGCCCAGCCGTAAACCAGCCGGCGAACTGGTTGTCGGCGCGGACTTCGGCTTTCCCAAGCGCGAAACCAACCAGATGGCGGCTTTCGGCCAAGTTTCCCGCCACCCGGTTGGTTTCGTGTTCCACTCAAAATGTCGAAGCCCCCAAATCGGCTGATTTGGGGGCTTCGGCGCGGGCTGGGGCCTAGTCGGCGTCCATGTTGCCCGGGGCCGTCTTCGAGACCTGAACCAGGAACTCGTAGTTGGTCTTGGTCTTGCGCAGCTGGCTCATCAGCAGGTCGATGGCCTGGTGCGGGTCCAGACCCGACAGCACCCGACGCAGCTTGTGCACGATCGCGAACTCGTCCGGGCCGAGCAGCAGCTCGTCCTTGCGGGTACCGGACGGGTTGACGTCGACGGCCGGGAACACGCGGCGCTCGGCGATCTTGCGGTCCAGCTTGAGCTCGGCGTTACCCGTGCCCTTGAACTCCTCGAAGATGACGGTGTCACCGGTGGAGCCGGTCTCGACCATCGCGGTCGCGATGATGGTCAGCGAGCCGCCGTTCTCGATGTTGCGTGCAGCACCGAGGAAGCGCTTCGGCGGGTACAGCGCGGTGGAGTCGACACCACCGGACAGGATGCGGCCCGACGCCGGCGACGCGTTGTTGTACGCGCGGCCGAGGCGGGTGATCGAGTCCAGCAGCACGACGACGTCCTTGCCCTGCTCGACCAGGCGCTTGGCCCGCTCGATGGCCAGCTCGGCGGCCTGGGTGTGGTCTGACGGCGGCCGGTCGAAGGTCGAGGCGATGACCTCACCCTTCACCGAGCGCTGCATGTCGGTGACCTCTTCCGGACGCTCGTCGACGAGCACCACCATGAGGTGGCATTCCGGGTTGTTCTTGGTGATCGCGTTGGCGATGTCCTGCATGATCGTCGTCTTACCGGCCTTCGGCGGGGACACGATCAGCGCACGCTGGCCCTTACCAATCGGCATGATCAGGTCGATCACACGCGTGGTCAGCCGCTCCGGAGTGGTCTCCAGGCGCAGCCGCTGGTTCGGGTACAGCGGGGTCAGCTTGGTGAAGTCGGGCCGGTTGCGCGCGGCTTCGACCGGACCACCGTTGACGCTGTCCAGACGCACCAGCGGGTTGAACTTCTGGCGCGGGTTGTTGCCGCCACCGGTGTTCTCGCCCTCGCGCGGGACCCGCACGGCGCCGGTCACCGCGTCGCCGCGGCGCAGGCCGTTCTTGCGGACCATGTTCATCGAGACGTAGACGTCGTTCGGTCCGGCCAGGTAGCCCGAGGTGCGGACGAACGCGTAGTTGTCCAGCACGTCGAGGATGCCGGCGACCGGCTGCAGGACGTCGTCCTCGCGCAGTTCGGTCTCGGCGTTGCCGCCCTGGTTGTCGCCGCGCTCGCCACGCCGGCGACGGTCGCGGTCCCGGAACCGGCGGCCACGACGGCCCTGGCGGCTGTCGTCGTCGTCATTGTTGTTGGCGTTGTCGCCCTGGTCACGGTTGCCGCTCTGGTCGCGGTTGCCGCCCTGGTCGCGGTTGCCACCCTGGTTGCGGTTGCCGCCGCCCTGGTTGTCGCCACCGCGGTCGCGGTTGCCGCCCTGGTTACCTTCGGCCTTGTTGCCGCCCTGGTTGCTGTTGTCGGCGTTCCGCTCGCGGTTGCGCTCCTCGCGCGGGGCCTCGGCGTTGTCCGTGTTCTCGCCCTTGTCGGCCTTTTCGGCGGGCTTGTCACCGGCGTCGACGGCGTCACCGTCGGCGGGCGCACCGGCCCGGCGCGACGCGCCACGGCGCTCGCGGCGCGGGGCCTGCTCGGCGGCGGGGGCGGCAGCGTCGCTGTCGGTGTTCGCGGCCGGGGCCTGGGCTTCCTTGGCCTCGGTGGGGGCGTCGGTGCCGTTCACGGCCTCGGCGGCCTTGGTCTCGTTCTTGGCTTCGGCCTTGGCGGCCTTGGCTTCGCTCTTGGCGCCGTTGGCCTCGCCACGGTGTTCCCGGATGGCGGCGATCAGTTCGCTCTTGCGCATGCCGGAGGTGCCCTTGACGCCGGCCTCGGCGGCGAGCGCGCGCAGGTCGGGGAGCAGAAGACTGGTCAGCGATCCGGAGCGTCCGGCCGCCGGCGCTTCAGTTGCCGGGGCATCAGTGTTGCCGTCGGCGGTGAAGAGGTCCGTATCAGTCACGGATTTCCTTTCTGTGCCCTCGCGCAGCTGATCAGGCGAGGGTTTGGTTCGCAGGCGGACGGCTTCCCCGAACCGCATTCGTCAAATGCCGGGTCGGCTGAGGCACTGCAACAGCCAGGCACCAGGATTTGTCGCCGTGCGGCGAACCATCAGTCCACGAGTTGAACATCAAAGAGAAGAGTGGTCGTCCTACCGTAGGCGCAGGTACTAGAGCCTGCGATTGCTGGACGCTGCGAGAATATCTCTCATCCGACAATGAAGCAAGAATTGCCACTCGGCGTGTGCTCTCCGCTAAACGCCGGCACCGACGGTCCAGCGAACCCCTTGGCCCACCGCCATCTTCTCGACGGCGAAACCGTTGGCCGCACCGAATTCGAGGACTTCGGCCGGTAGTTCGGGCTCGGTGCTGAATGCGATAACCGCAGGTCCAGCACCAGAAAGCACTGCTGCCACCCCAGAACGCCGGAGCATCGCCAGATATTCCGCCGAGGCCGGCATCGCCGCCGCGCGCTGCGGCTGGTGCATCACGTCTTCGGTGGCCGCCATCAGCAAATCCGGACGCTGCGTGAGCGCCACCACCAGGAGCGCGGCCCGGCTGACGTTGAACGTGGCGTCCTTGTGCGCGATCTGCTCGGGAAGCACCGCGCGGGTCTCGGCGGTCGACGACCGCACCTGCGGAATCGCCGGGAACAGGTGGATGTCGGGATGCAGCGTCAGCGGCGCGGCCGCGTACACCGGGCCGGGCTCGGTCCAGGACACCACCGCACCGCCCAGCACGGCGGCCGAGGCGTTGTCCGGATGCCCCTCGAACTCCGACGACAGCTGGACCAGCTGATCGAGCGTCAGCGGCTGCGAACCAGATTGGGCGATAAGGCCATTGGCCACCGCCAAACCGCCCACTACTGCGGCGGCCGATGAGCCGAGGCCGCGTGAATGCGGAATGACGTTGCGGCACTTGATGTTCAGACCGGAAACCGAAACGCCGCCGGCGGCCAGGCCACGCCGGATCGCCCGCACGACCAAATGGGACTCGTCGTCCGGAACCTGCCCGGCCCCCTCCCCCGTCACCTCGATGACGAGGCCGGATTCGGTTGTCTCAGCCTGAATTTCGTCGTACAGGCTCAACGCCAGTCCCAGGCTGTCGAAGCCGGGGCCGAGATTGGCGCTCGAGGCGGGGACGACGGCGGTGGCGAGCAGGCCGGCGGGCAGGTTTTCGGTCACTGCGTCAGACCAGTCCGAGCTGTTCGACCACGGCGGTCGGATCGACCGGGATGGCCTTGACCTCGGGCATACCCTTGAGGGCGTTGTCGGGGTCCTTGAGGCCGTTGCCGGTGACGGTGCAGACCACGGTCGAGCCGGCCTTGACCCAGCCGTCCTCGATGGACTTGAGCAGACCGGCGATGCTGGCGGCCGAGGCCGGCTCGACGAACACGCCTTCGGCCTTGGCGACGAGGTGGTACGCGGCCAGGATCTCTTCGTCGGTGGCAGCGAGGAAGCGACCGTCCGACTGCTCCCGTGCCGCGACGGCGCCGTCCCACGAAGCCGGCGAACCGATCCGGATCGCGGTGGCGATGGTCTCGGGGTTCTTGACGGGCTCGCCGAGCACCAGCGGCGCCGCACCGGCGGCCTGTGTGCCGAGCATGCGGGGCAGCCGGTCGGACACGCCGTCGCGGTGGTATTCGCTGTAGCCGCGCCAGTAGGCGGTGATGTTGCCGGCGTTGCCGACGGGCAGCGAGTGCACGTCAGGGGCGGTGCCGAGGGCGTCGACGATCTCGAACGCGGCGGTCTTCTGGCCCTCGATGCGGACCGGGTTGACGGAGTTGACCAGGGCGATGGTCGGGTAGTCGGCGGTCAGCTTGCGGGCCAGCTCCAGACAGTCGTCGAAGTTGCCGTCGACCTGAATGATCTTGGCGCCGTGCATGACTGCCTGCGCCAGCTTGCCCATCGCGATCTTGCCCTGCGGGATCAGCACCGCGCAGGTGATACCGGCACGCGCCGCGTAGGCGGCCGCCGACGCCGAGGTGTTACCGGTGGACGCGCACAGCACGGCCTTCTGGCCGCGGGCGACGGCGTCACTCACGGCCATGGTCATGCCACGGTCCTTGAACGAACCGGTCGGGTTCAGTCCCTCGACCTTCAAATGCACTGTGCAGCCGGTCTGTTCGCTCAGCCGCTTGGCGTGGATGAGCGGGGTGCCACCCTCGAGCAGGGTGACGGGCGTCCAGTTCTCGGTGCCGGGCAGACGGTCCCGGTAGGCCTCGATCAGGCCGGGCCACGGCTTGTGCACGCTCATTACTTACTGGTTCCTTCCATGCGCAGCACGCTGTTGATGCTCTGCACTGCTTCGTGATCGGCAAGGGCCGCAACGGTTTCCGAAAGCGCTTCATCGGTGGCCCGGTGGGTGACGACGACGATGCGGGCGCCGCTGCGCTGGCCGGACTCGTCCTCCATGCCCTCCTGTCGGACCTCGGCGATGCTGACCTCGCGCTTGCCGAATTCGGCTGCGACAGAAGACAATACACCGGGCTTGTCTGCCACGTTCATGCTGACGTAGTAGCGGGTCTCGATGGCGCCGATCGAGGCGATCGGCAGCTTGGCGTACTTCGACTCCCGCGGACCACGGCCACCCTGCACGCGGTTGCGCGCGGCCATGACGACGTCACCCATGACGGCCGACGCGGTCGGCGCCCCACCGGCGCCGCGGCCGTAGAACATCAGCTCGCCGGCGGCCTCGGCCTCCACGAAGACCGCGTTGAACGCGCCGTTGACCGAGGCCAGCGGGTGATCCAGCGGCACCAGTGCCGGGTAGACACGGGCCGAAACCCGTTGCTTGCCTTTACCGGTGGTCAGCCGCTCGCAGATGGCGAGCAACTTGATGGTGCAGCCCAGCGCCTTGGCGGACTCGAAGTCGGCGGCACTGACCTTCGTCATGCCCTCGCGGTAGACGTCGTCGGCGGTGACCCGGGTGTGGAACGCGATGGACGCCAGGATGGCGGCCTTGGCGGCGGCGTCGTAGCCCTCGACGTCGGCGGTGGGGTCGGCCTCGGCATAGCCCAGCACGCCGGCTTCGGCGAGCGCGTCGGCGTAGCCGGCGCCGGTCTCGCTCATCGCCGACAGGATGTAGTTGGTGGTGCCGTTGACGATGCCCGCGACCCGCAGCACGACGTCACCCGCCAGTGACTGGGTCAGCGGACGGATCACCGGGATCGCACCGGCCACGGCAGCCTCGAAATACAGGTCCACGCGCGCCTTTTCGGCGGCCTGGGCGAGTTCGCCGGTGGACTGCGCCATCAGCGCCTTGTTGGCGGTGACCACCGACTTGCCCTGCTCCAGCGCGGCCATGATGGCCTTGCGGGCCGGCTCGACGGGGCCCATGAGCTCGATGACGATGTCGACGTCGTCGCGCGAGACCAGGGCCTCGATGTCGTCGGTGAGCATGTCTACGGGCACGCCGCGGCCCTTGGCAACCTTGCGGACACCGACGCCGCGCAGCTCCAGTGGCGCACCGATGCGAGCGGCCAAGTCGTCAGCGCTGTTCTCGATGATCCGGACCACCTCGGTCCCGACGTTCCCGAGTCCGAGAACTGCTACGCCGATTGGCTTTTCACTCATTGACCACTCACCTCCAGGCTCAACAGGTCTTCGACGGTCTCCCGACGCAAGATCAGGCGCGCGTTGCCGTCCTTCACCGCGACGACGGCGGGACGGGTCAGCAGGTTGTACCGGCTCGACATCGAATAGCAGTAGGCGCCGGTGGCGGCGACCGCGATCAGGTCGCCAGGACCCACGTCACTGGCCACCCAGGTGTCCCGGACGATGATGTCGCCGGTCTCGCAGTGCTTTCCGACGATCCGGGCCAGCGTCGCGGGGGCGTCGCTGGCGCGCGACACCAGCCGGGCGTCGTACTGGGCGTCGTACAGCGACGGCCGGATGTTGTCGCTCATGCCGCCGTCGACGCTGACGTAGCGCCGGTACTTGTCGGCCGACACGGCAACGTCTTTCACGGTGCCGACCTCGTAGAGCGTGATGGTGCCGGGGCCCGCGATCGCGCGGCCGGGTTCCACGACGAGCTTGGGCGTGGGCAGGCCGACGGCCTCGGATTCCGCCTTGACGATGGCCTTGAGCTTGTCGGCCAGTTCCTTCATCGGTGGCGGGTCGTCGCTGGGCAGGTACGAGATGCCCAGTCCCCCACCGAGATCCATGACAGACATCTGCGCCGTCTTCTCGACACCGAATTCGGCGACGACGTCGCGCAGCAGGCCGATGACGCGGTGGGCGGCGATCTCGAACCCGGCGACGTCGAAGATCTGCGAGCCGACGTGGCAGTGCAGGCCGACCAGCCGCAGGTTGTCGGTGGCGAAGACCTTGCGCACCGCGTCCATGGCCGCGCCACTCGCCAGCGAGAGGCCGAACTTCTGGTCCTCGTGGGCGGTGGAGATGAACTCGTGGGTGTGCGCCTCGACGCCCGGGGTTACACGGACCAGGACGTCCTGCACCACACCGGCCGCGCCGGCGATGGCCTCCAGTCGTTCGATCTCGATCTCGGAGTCCAGCACGATGTGCCCGACGCCGGCCGCGACCGCGGCGGTCAGTTCAGAGACCGATTTGTTGTTGCCGTGCACCGTGATTCGCTCGGCCGGGAAGTCGGCGTGCAGGGCCACGGCCAGTTCGCCGCCGGTGGCGACGTCGAGGCACAGGCCCTCCTGCGCGACCCAGCGCGCAATCTCGGCGCACAGGAACGCCTTTCCGGCGTAGTGCACGTGCTCGCCGCCACCGAAGGCCTCGGCGATCTCGCGGCACCGCGAGCGGAAGTCGTCCTCGTCGATGACGAACAGCGGCGTGCCGAACTGCTCGGCCAGTACACCGACCGTCACACCGGCGATGCTGACCTGACCGTCGGTACCCCGAACCAGGTTGCGCGGCCAGACATTCGGGGCCAACAGGTTGACCTCGTCGGG
The DNA here is from genome assembly GCF_045311035.1 of Mycobacterium sp. SMC-13. Classification (NCBI taxonomy): domain Bacteria; kingdom Bacillati; phylum Actinomycetota; class Actinomycetes; order Mycobacteriales; family Mycobacteriaceae; genus Mycobacterium; species Mycobacterium sp. SMC-13. Next base: position 241,575 of record NZ_JBJIAI010000008.1, on the reverse strand, counting down.
GGTCTGCGGCTTCTCCGGCACCACGTTGCCGGTCGGCTGCCCGCTCACATCCGCTCCGGGGCGCTCACGCCGAGGATCTGCAGACCGTTGGCGATGACCTGGCGGGTGGCCGCGCACAGCGCCAGGCGCGCCCGGTGCAGGTCGCTGTGCTCTTCGTCGCCCATCGGGAGCACGCGGCAGGAGTCGTAGAACCGGTGATAGTCACCGGCCAGGTCCTCCAGGTACCGGCAAACCCGGTGCGGTTCCCGGAGGGCCGCAGCGGTTTTGAGGACCCGCGGGAACTCGCCGATGGTGCGCATCAGCGTGGCTTCGCGATCGTGGCTGAGCAGGTCGAGGTGACCGAGGTCGGACTGCAGGCCGAGGTCGGCCGCGTTGCGCGCCAGGGCCGAGAGCCGCGCGTGCGCGTATTGCACGTAGTAGACCGGGTTTTCGTTGGACGCGCTGGCCCACAGCCCCAGATCGATGTCGATCGGGCTGTTCACCGACGACCGGATCAGCACGTAGCGCGCCGCGTCCACGCCGATGGCGTCGACCAGGTCCTCGAGGGTGATCACGGTGCCGGCGCGCTTGCTCATGCGCATCGGCTGACCGTCCTTGAGCAGGTTGACCATCTGGCCGATCAGCACCTCGACGGTGGCGGGGTCCTCGCCGAGCGCGGCGGCGACGGCCTTGAGACGGCCGATGTAGCCGTGGTGGTCGGCGCCGAGCATGTAGATGCACAGGTCGAAACCGCGCTGACGCTTGTCCAGGTAGTACGCGATGTCACCGGCGACGTACGCCGGGTTGCCGTCGCTCTTGATGACGACACGGTCCTTGTCGTCACCGAAGTCGGTGGTGCGCAACCAGATTGCGCCGTCCTGCTCGTAGATCGAGCCGTTGTCACGCAGCTTGTCGATGGCCTGTTGCACTCGGCCCGAAGTGTGCATCGAGTCTTCGTGGGTGTAGACGTCGAAGTCGGTGCCGAAGTCGTGCAGCGACTGCTTGATCTGGCCGAACATCAGGTCCACGCCGAGTTCGCGGAAGACTTCCTGACACTCGTCGGCCGGCAGGCTCAGGGCGTCCGGCCGCTTGGCCACGACGTCAGCGGCGATGTCCTTGATGTAGTCGCCGCCGTAGCCGTCCTCCGGGGCCGGCTCGCCCTTGGCCGCCGCGACCAGCGAGCGGGCGAAGCGGTCGATCTGCCCGCCGTGGTCGTTGAAGTAGTACTCGCGGACGACGGTGGCGTCCTGCGTGGCCAGCAGGCGGCCCAACGCATCACCGACGGCGGCCCAGCGGGTGCCGCCGATGTGGATGGGTCCGGTCGGGTTCGCCGAGACGAACTCCAGGTTGATGTGGCGGCCCTTGAGCTCCTCGGAGGTGCCGTAGCGGTCGCCGGCGCCCAACACGTTGAGAATGACGACGCTCTGCGCGGACGCCTCGATGCGCAGGTTCACGAAGCCCGGACCGGCAACGGTGGCGTCAGCGATACCGTCGGCGTCGTTCAGCCGCTCTGCGAGCCATTCGGCCAGGTCACGCGGGTTGACGCCGACCTTCTTGCCCAGCTGCAGCGCCAGGTTGGTCGCGTAATCACCGTGCTCGGGGTTGCGCGGACGCTCGATGGCCACTGTTTCGGGCAGCGCGGCGATGTCCAGGTCGTGTTCGACCAGGACCACGGCGGCGGTGTTCTTGAGCAGTTCAGCCAGATCGGCGGGGGTCACGGGGGTCCATCCTATGGGCTGAGCTGCTCAGGCTTGTCATCGGTCACCTGCTGGTCGGTAGGCAGTCCGCACCGATTCGGGAGGCGGGCCACCGATGCGCTAGTCTGTGATCGCCCAACGGCGCCGCTGGCTCGCCAGCATCAAGCGCCCCCGTAGCTCAGGGGATAGAGCGTCTGCCTCCGGAGCAGAAGGCCGCAGGTTCGAATCCTGCCGGGGGCACCCAATCAAACTTTCACGTGCGGTTCCGCACGTCTTGCCGGCCCAAGCACCCCCGACCGCTATCAGAGTGCTCAGCGACGGCCGCTACCCGAGTTGTACCCCGGGGACGCCACGTCCGACTCGGAGAGCTCGAACGGCGGCGGCGCCATGACTTCAGGGGTGAACAGGTTGCCCCCTGTCGGGGTGCCCTCCGCAGGCGGTGTGCTCTCCGCGGGTGGGGTGCTGATGATCTCGCTGGTGCCGACGGGGGTGTCGGAAACATCCTCAGATGCGTCGCCCACGGGACCGCGCGGCACCCAGACCAGCAGGTCCTGCATACCGTCGTTGTAGACGACGCTGTTGGGCACGTCGCCGACGACGTCGAAGTAGAGCTTGCCGGTCGTCGTCCCGCCGGGCGGTGCCGACGGCAGACCGCCACCGATCACGCGGTAGTTCGCACCGCTCTCGGCCCGGGCGTTGAAGAACGCGGTGATCGGGTTGGCCCAGCCGCCCACCCCTTCGACGGTCACGGTCGCCGAGTAGAGCTGGCCATTGTGCGGCACGGGGTCCGAACTCGGCTTCAGACCCTTGACCGTGTAGCCGATCTCGTTCAGCGTCTCCTGCTGTCCGAACGGCTTGATGTTGTTGGCCGCCGAAGCAGAACCCGCCGTCATGCCGGCCATACCGAACACGATCGCGGCGATCCCCACGGGCGCCACAAGTTTGATTTTCACCGTTACTCCCGTCCCACACCGAGGCAGTGTCCAACGCGGAGGTTACCCGCCGAACCGCTGGTCAAACGCAACTTCGCGCAGATCGTTCGGACGTTCAGTGCCCGGCTGCCGGGACACCGGCATCCGCTGCATGCCCGAGCGGGATAGGAACGAGCCGAATCTCGAGATCGGAAGGATGTCATGGGCAAGCAATTCGGGTGGGGACGCTTCTTGGTGGTCGCGCTGCCGGTATCGATTCTGACGTTCATCCTCGACGTCGTCTTCCACAAGACAGCAGGACCGGCACTCTTCGGCAACAGCTACCCGGCGGCCGACTACCCGCAGCGCCCGCTCGCCGAAATCATGGACCTGTTCCCGTTTCTCGGGTTCACGTACGTCCTGCAGCTGACGATGCTGTGCTTCCTGTTCCTGCGGCTGTACCCGGGCCTCGGGCTGGGCAAGGCCGCCTGGTGGGGCAGCTGGGGCGGCCTGTTCGTCGTCATTCCCAACATGCAGTTCTTCGTCGCCGTCGCCCACACCACATGGACGATGCTCGTCATCCAGATGATCGAAGCCATCGCACTGTGCGTCCTGGCGGCATGCCTCTTCGAAATCGCCTACCGCCCAAAGGACTACAACCAGGACAGCGCGGCCACCACGAGCGCCTCGGTGCCGGTGTCGAGCGTCGGCTGAATCACCGGGCCGAACGTCGGCGAGTGGTTCACCGGGATGTCCTGACTGATCCGGCCGGCTTCGGCAGCACGGCTGAATTCGGCGGCATCGATGCCGCCGAACATCCAATAGGTGTACGGCACGCCGAGCGCCCGCGGGATGTCGCTGAAATCCTCACTCGCGGAGGCCTGCGGGATGGCCAGCACACGGTCGCCGAATTGCTCGACGAACGCCTCATGAACTCGGGCGGTGGCGGCCTCGTCATTGTCGGTGACCGGAAACTGGTCGTAGAACTCGAATTCCGGCTCCTTCGGGGAATCCGACGCCTGGCACTCGGCGATGACGATACGCTTGACGGCCGCGATGACGGCGGTGCGCACCGCCTCGTCGTAGGTGCGCAGATTCAGTTCCAGCACGGCGTGGTCACCGATGATGTTGCTCTTGGTGCCCGAATTGATGCTGCCGACGGTGAGCACGACGGTCTCGATCGGCGCGACCTCGCGCGACACGATGGTCTGGAGCCGGACGACGATCATCGCGGCCAGCACAACGGGATCGATGGTGGCGTTGGGCATGGACCCGTGGCCGCCGCGGCCGTAGACCGTCACGCGGATGCTGTCGGCCGCGGCCATCACCGGCCCGCTGCGGGTGCCGACGTATCCGGCCGGAGCCGGAGCGACGTGCTGACCCAGCGCCACGTCGACCGTGCCGACGACGTCTGCCAGCCCGTCGGCGACCATGCCGGCGGCACCGCCGCCGACCTCTTCGGCCGGCTGAAACAACGCAATCGCGGTGCCCTGCCAGTGATCTCGCCCGTCGGCCAGCAGCGCGGCCGCGCCGAGCAGACAGGTGACGTGGGTGTCGTGGCCGCACGCGTGCATGACGGGCACGTCCTTGCCGGCGGCGTCGGTGCTGCGCACCGTGCTGGCGTAGGGCAGCCCGGTGGCCTCGGCGACGGGGAGCGCGTCCATGTCGGCGCGCATGAGGACCGCCGCACCGTCACCGTTGCGCAGAATGCCCACCACGCCGGTGCCGCCTATTCCGTCTGTCACTTCATAGCCGAGCTCGTTCAGCTTGTCCGACACCAGCTTTGCGGTGCGATGTTCCTGATGTGACAGCTCCGGGTGCTCGTGCAGGTCCCGGTACAGGTTCTCCTGCCACACCCGCACCTCGGGCAAGCCGGCCAGCACGTCCGTCGCACGACTCACAGCGCCGCCTCTCCGGTGAAGTCCTTGACCACGTCGGCCACCCGGCGCAGCTGGTCGATGTCCGAACTGGTGGGGATGAGATGCACCTCGTCGGTGCCGATGTCATTGAATTTCTGCAGCACGTCGAGCAATTCATCCTCCGTGCCGGCCCAGCCCGTGGTGGGCGCCATCGCGTCGACATACTCCTCGGGAATCCAGTTCATGTACCTGCGCAGGTGCCGGTGCACCTGGTTGCGCGCTTCGTCCTTCTCCCCGAGGGCGAACCAGAACGACGTGGCCAAGTGCGGCTTGGGTTTTCCCGCCTCGGCCCACGCCTCCCGGGCGACATCGAACAGTTCGCTCTCTCGGTCCACGTTGAGGTCCAGCGTGGTACCGGCCACGCCGTCCGCCCAATTGGCCGCGCTGCGTATGGTTTTCGGACCGATGGTGCCGACCAGCAATCGCGGGCCACCCGGTTGGACGGCCTCGGGTCCGACGGGCAGCACGGATTCGGTGAGCTTCTCCCCCGCCCAGACGCGCTTCATCAGCGCGACCCGCTCGGCCATGCCGCGCATGGTCTGAGTCTTCGGGTCGGCACCCACGGCGTTGTAGTCCTCGTGCCGTCCCCCGACGCCGAGGCCGACCGTCAGCCGTCCACCGCTGAGCATGTCGCCCGTGGCAAGCGCTTTCGCCAGCATCACCGGATCATGCAGTTGCGGGACGATCACCGTGGTGACGAGCCGCACGCGGTCGGTCCAGGCCGCCAGGGCGCCGAGCAGTGTCAGGGAATCGGGATTGTCGAACGCGATGCGCTCACCCCAGCACAGGGACGAGAAGGGCCCGCCGTCGATCACTCTTGCCCACGCCGTCAGCGTTGCCGCATCGAGGTTGGGCTCCATCACTGGCATCGTCATCCCGATCTGCACACAGCCGATTCTGGCATGCGCGTCCAGCGCGAGGGTTCGGGTCGGCCGGCCGGACCCCGGCCATGAGCGGACCGGCAAGGCCCGGTACAGGGCGAACCGGTGGGGGTTTACCCCCAGAGATGTCGCGGGAAAACGCCGTGTCCTCGGGCTCTGCCGCTGCCTAAGTTGGAGGCATGGTCGCAACAGCTACAGACCCCGCGTCGGCCGAGCCGACACATCCGACAACGACGCCGCCGGTGCCGCGCGCATCAGACCTCGGTGTCGTCCCGACGTCGTCGATGATCGTCGGCGCGTTCGCCGGCATGATCTGGTTCTGGATACCGCTGTCCCTGCTCATCCTCGCCGTCACCTCAATCCCCTCGGTGATCGGGACGGTGTTCGGCGGAGTGGTGTTCGTCTACGCCGTCCGCGCCACCGACCGGTTCGAGCGGCTGCGCAGCGAGGCGGTGTTCGGCTTCGGCATCGCCGTCCCCTACCGAAAGCTGACGCCCTACAGCGGCTTTCAAGGATGGGCCCACCAACTGTGGCTGGACGTGAGCAGCGGCCGGTTCTGGAAGGTGTTGGCGCACAGCTACCTGCGCATGGTCTTCGACATCTTCGCGGTCGGGCTGGCCTTCTCCCTGCTCACTTTCGCGCTGCTCGGTCCTGCCGCGGCGACCGCGATCCACAACAGCGATCCCGCTGCCGGACTGAGCTTCATCTCCCCGCCGCTGTCCTGGCTGCTAGCCATCATCGCGCTGGCCGCCGCCGCAGCCATCCTGGTGTTCGGTCCCCGGGTGGACGCCGCCGTCGACCGGTGGCTCCTGCCGGCATCGCCCACGGCGGCGCTGCAGCATGAGGTCAGCGCCCTGCACCAGGCCCGTCGCGGCGCCGTGTCGTCGGCGTCCACCGAACGGCACCGCATCGAACGCGACCTGCACGACAGTGTGCAGCCCCGGCTGGTGTCGCTGGCCATGACGATCGGGCTCGCCCAGACCAAGCTCGACTCGGACCTCCCCGAGGCCCGCAAGCTGATCGCCGAGGCCCACGACGACGCCAAGGCCGCGCTCCTCGAACTACGAAATGTGGTGCGCGGCATCGCGCCGACCATCCTGGCCGACCGTGGCCTGGACGCCGCGCTGTCGGCAGTGGTGCAGCGCACCGAAACCGCCGGTGTGCCGGTGACGCTGGAACTGCAACTGCCGAAACGTTTTTCCGACGAGGTCGAGTCGTGCGCATACTTCGTCGTCGCCGAGTCGTTGACCAACATCGCCAAACACGCCCAGGCCACCCACGCCGTAGTCACGGTGCGCTACCACGAGCCCACCGACCAGCTGCACATCTCGGTGTTCGACGACGGTATCGGCGGGGCCCAGACCACCGGCGACGACACGACGGGCCTGCGCGGACTCGGTGAGCGGGTGCGCGCGGCGCGGGGCACCTTCGCCGTCTCGAGCCCCGAAACCGGAACGACGACCGTGACGGCGGTACTGCCATGCGCATTGTGATCGCCGAGGACTCGGCCCTGCTGCGCGCGGGTATCGAGCGCATCCTGATCGACGCCGGCCACGACGTGCTCGCCGGGGTGCCCGATGCCACCGAGCTGCTGCGTGCCGTCAACGAGCACAACCCCGACCTCGTCATCGTCGATGTCCGGATGCCGCCGACCTTCACCGACGAAGGCATCCGCGCCGCCGCGTTGCTGCGCAGCCAGAATCCCGAGTCACCGGTGCTGGTGCTGTCGCACTATGTCGAAGAACGGTACGCAGCTGACCTGATCGCCTCGGATACCAGGGGTTTCGGCTACCTGCTCAAGGACCGCGTCGCCGACGTCCCGGCATTCCTGGACGCCGTCACCACGGTGGGGACGGGTGGCACCGTCCTGGACCCGGAGGTGGTGTCCCAAATCCTGGTGCGCACGCACCGCCGCTCCACCCTGGCCGTGCTCACCCCGCGCGAGCAGGAAGTCATGCAGCTGATGGCGGAAGGCAAGACCAACTCGGCCATCGCAGGGCTGCTGCACATCTCGATCGGCTCCGCCGAGAAACACATCGCATCGATCTTCACCAAGCTGGACCTGGCACCCGACGACAGCGAGAACCGGCGGGTCCTCGCCGTCTTGCGCTATCTCGAATCCTGAAGAGAGAAAAGGACTTTCCCATGACTTCGAATCTGGATACCGCACCGCCGGCCGACACCGCCACGCCGCCCGCACTGACCCCGGGTGGCCGGTCGGCGATGCGCTCGCTGCTGGTGGTGACCGCACTCGTCGTGACGCTGTCGGCGGCCGCCGGGATCGGCGGATTGGCCTGGGGCATCAGCTCGGTGCGCGTCGCGGCCGAAACCGAGACCCTGCCGGCCGATTTCAGCTCCCTGACGATCGACACCGGCGATCTGCCGACCGCCATCAGGATCGCCAGCGACCGCAATGCCCATGAGCCACGGGTCCGGATGCGGCTGCTCAACACCGCAAAAGACGATCACCAGGCCCTGAAGGTCACCCGCAACGGTGGCGCTGTGAGCCTGACGGTGACCGGCACACCGTCGCCGCTGTTCGACTTCGGGCCGCCCGGGGAGATCATGGTGACGCTGCCTCCCGATGTCGCGCACCGGCTTTCGGTCACCACCAAGCAGCAGGTCGGCGTGATGCTGAGTCTGACCGATCTGGATCAGCTGACCGTCCACAACACCGACGGCGCGGTGATCCTCGGTGGCAACGCCCGCCGGATCGAGATCCACACCCAGAGCGGCGATGTGCAGACGCGCGAGCCGATCGTCGTCACCGACGCGTTCATCGCCGACTCCACCGATGGCCACATCGCGGTGGACTTCCGTGACACCGCGCCGCGCACGGTCGATGTCACGAGCCAGAGCTCCGACGTCGACATCGCGCTGCCGACGGGTGGTCCGTACCTGGTGCGCGCGCAGGCCGGCGATCACGCGCAGGTGCGGGTTCCCCAGACCGAGGATCCGGCTCGCGCCGCGGCCCAGATCACCGCGCGCGCTCCCGAGGGCAGCATCTCCGTCACTACGCGCCGGTGAACGGCCCCACCCGCAAGGTCGGGTAAGCCGTACTGGCGCAAGCGGTATCAGCATGGCCGATGATGATGGGCTCGGTGTCACCCGGCAGGTTGACCTGCAATCCGCTGACCGGCACGGCATTACAGTCGGCCGGGAAGTTGCCCGCGTTGACGATGCCGAGGTTCGCCGCGGTGGACTGGCCGGGTTCGATCACCACGACACCGATGACGGTCTCCGCATCCTGACTGGCGGCCACGCCGACCACATGGTTGTCGGAGCCCGCGATGAACGACACCGCCGGATAACCCGACATGCTGCACGGGGCGTCACCGGAGTTCTTCAGGATCACCGGATAGAACGTCGTCCCGGCGGCACCGTCGGGCGGGCCGAGGCTCGGAGTCAGTTGCGCAGTGGCACAACGCGGGACCTGGACAGGGTCGGCATGAGCGACCGTGATCGGCCAGGCGCAGGCCACCGCCAACGGGATCGCGACGACGGTTCGCATGCCTGCTCCTTTCCCGATGCTCACGCGAGCCCGGCCATGATGTCGGCGACCGAACCCGACCGGATTTCCCGGAATCCGGTGCCCGCCCAGACGTTTGTCCCGTCCGGGTCGCCGGCTGCCACCGCCGCCTTGCGCAGCGGGCTGGTGAGGTAATGCACCTCGGGATAGCCCAGCGGCGCCTGCTCGTCGTGTTCGTCGATGAACCGGTTGCGCAGCCCGCGGGCGTACCGTCCCGAGAAAGCTTTGGTGACAACGGTTTCGGTGAACCGCGGATCGACGAGTGCGGCGCGGTGCACAGGGCTGGAGCCAGACTCGTCGGCGAGCAGAAATGCCGTGCCGAGTTGTGCGGCCACGGCACCTGCGGCGATCACGGCGGCGACGTCGTCGGCGGTCATCAGGCCGCCCGCGGCGACGACGGGCAGTTCGGTGGTGGCCAGTACGTCGGCCAGCAGTTCGGTGAGTGGCTGCGTGGCGGGCGCGGCCAGCGGATCGTAGGTGCCGCGGTGGCCGCCGGCGCCGGGGCCCTGCACGGCGAGCGCGTCGACCCCAGTGGTTGCGGCCCGCGCGGCTTCGTTCGCGGTGGTGACGGTTGCGACGGTGGTGATACCGGCCTGCCGCAACCGCGCGCACTCGTCGGCGGTGGGCCCGCCGAAGGTGAAGGACACCACGTCGGGCCGCAGGTCGGCGACGACGTCGAGCTTGGCCGCCCAGTCGTCATCGTTGAATGTCGGATCGCCGAGAGCCGCCCCGTAGCGGGTGGCCTCGACGGCGAGTTCGGTCGCGTACCGCTCGATCTCGCGGGGCTGTGCGGTACTGGGCTGCGAGGCAAAGAGATTCACGCCCAGCGGGCCGGTGGTCAGCGCGCGTGCGGCGGTGATGCGGTCGGCCAGCGTCTGCGCCGTCAGGTAACCGGCTGCCACGAATCCCAGGCCACCGGCCGACGACCCCGCCGCGGCCAGCTCGGGCGTCGATGGCCCGCCGGCCATCGGCGCGACAATCACCGGAACTGCCAGCTCACGCAGGTCGAACGCCATACCTAGATCATGACAGGCAGGGGCCGCACACCGCGGCAGTGACGCGACGCTCCTGAACGGGTAGAACGGAGGAATATGGCCATCACCTTCAACCACACCATCGTCCACTCGACCGACCGCTCGGCCGCGGCCACCTTCTTCACCGAGCTCTTCGGTTTGCCTCCCGCCCAAGAAGGCGGGCCATTCCTCGCCGTCGAACTGAACCACGGCGTCAGCTTGGATTTCGCCCAGGTCCCGGAGGGGACAAACGTCGTCCCGCAGCATTACGCGTTCCTGGTGTCCGAGGATGAGTTCACCGCGATCTACGGCCGGATTCGTGAACGCGGACTGCAACATTGGGCCGATCCGCGCGGCCAGCATCCCGGCGAGATCAATCGCAATGACGGTGGCCGGGGCGTCTACTTCCAGGATCCCAGCGGGCATTACCTGGAGATCATCACCCGGCCGTACGGCTCAGGCGGCTGAGCACCCGGTCCGCCAGTGTCACGGCGCCCGGGCCGCGTAACCGGGGCAACACCTTCGGCCGGTTGCCGAGCACCGAGATCAGCTCGGCGGCCGTGCCCTCCACCGCCGGCCCGGTGGTGCCGTGACGCCAGCCGGTGTCGACGGCGCTGAGCTGAAGACCCTCGCTGTTGCGGTATGCGGGGACGAACGGGTTGGGGAAGGCGACTTGGGTGTCCAGGACCGCGTTGAGCAGGTGGGCCGGGATGTCCGGTTCCCGGCCGACGGCGAACAGGATGTCCAGCTCGTGGGTGATGTGGTCACCCAGCAGTAGCCGGGCCGGAAAGTATCGGCCGACGCCGGCGGGACGGGCGCTGACGGCTCGGAAATCGTCCAGCAGGCGCTCGGCGCTGCGGCCCCGTGCGCGTTCGGTGGCAGTGGCGGTGTTGGCGCGGTCGAAATCGCGGTGCCGGATCATCTCCCCCACGAACGCGCCGACGGGATGACTGCATCCGACCACCAGATGTCCCAGCACGTCGCGGTTGCTCCACTCCGCACACAGGCTCGGTGCCGCCCATTCCTGCGGCGTCAGGCCGGCAACGACGTCGGCGAATCGTTCGTCGTTGGCGCGCAACGCATCACGCGCGGACATCAGAGGTGCTCCTTCAGGAAGGCGAGCTGATCGTCGAGTACTCGCCGCACCACCGGCGGGTGGTAGATCGCGAAATGGTCGGATGCGTAGTGCCGCGCGATCCCGCGCGGCGCTCGCTCGGCCACCGCCTCGGCGTAGCGCGGATCCATCAGCGTCTCGTCATCGCAGACGCACACCAGGAGAGGCGCCTGGACCGTCGCCGCGTGGCGCAGCGCCGATCTCGTGATCAACATCGCGGCGTCGACCGCGGTGATCCGATTGTCGAAGGCGGTGCCGGCCGGCACCGTCGACCGCCACCCGTCCTCGGCTCCGGGCACCGTCACGAGCGCGTCGGTCCCGGGCTGTCCCACGATGGGCACGTAGCGACGTCCGCGGCGCAGAAGCGCACGCACCGCGTCGTCGACGATCGCCGGTGTCAGCCGCAGCGCACCCCGGATTCCGACGCTGCGGGCCGATGCCGGCCCGTGGGTGATGGGACATTGCACCACCGCGGCGGCGATGTCGGTGCGGCTGCCGGCCACCCGCACCACGTTCATGCCACCGAGGCTCGTGCCCCACAAGCCGATGCGGTCGGCGTCGACTTGCGGGTGCCGGCGCAGGAAATCGATCGCGGCGTCGACGTCCCGGCATTGTTCGGGAATCGAAATATGTTGCCGCGGTTCACCTCCGGATGCCCCGGTGAACCGGTAGTCGAAGGACAGTGTGGCAATGCCCGCGGCGGCGAAATGCTGTTCGTACTGCGGCAGCATCATGTCGCGGGTGGCGCCGAGACCGTGCACCAGGACGACGGCGGGATGCGGCGCGGGGGTCGACGGCAACGTGAGCCACGCGGCGCAGCGGTCGCCACCGCTGACGAAGTGCAACTGCTCGACCGGGATCGCTGATGTCATCTGAACTCCTCACATAAGTACGCTGTACGTATCGTCTACACTTCAACACGTACGACGTACTTGTCAAGGGGTTGCTCATGCGCGCACGGTTCACCACGGACGAAATCGCTTCCGCTGCACTGCGAATCGTCGACGAATCCGGTTTGGCGGCGCTCAGCATGCGGTCCCTGGCCGCGGCACTCGGCACGGGGCCGATGACGATGTACAACTACGTCGCCGACAAAGAGGGCCTGGAGGAACTCGTCGTCGCCGCGGTGTCCGCCGGGATCGAGGTGCCCGAACCCACCGACGACTGGGCTGCCGATGTCCATGCGACGGCATCCGCGGTGTGGCGCGGCGTGCGGGCCCACCCGGCCGCCATCCCCCTCGTGCTGACCCGGCGAATGGCGTCGGCCACCGGGTTCGCTGCCGCCGACGCGCTCGTCGCCGCGCTCGAGCGGGCCGGCCTGTCCGACGCTGCCAGGCTGTCCGCGTTTCACGCGGTGCTGGGATTGGTGACCGGCTCGGCGCAGGCCCAGCTGGCCGGGCCGTTCTCGGGCGACGCCGCCGAGACCGCGGCCCGGATCGGATCGGCCGCCGGAGTCCGGTACCCGCACATCGCCGCACTGTCCGAGGTGGCCGCGACCGTGTCGGTCGAGGACGATTTCGACGGCGGGCTGCGGATGCTGATCGCGGGCATCGCGGCGGCGGGCAGTTAGCGGCCGCTCATCCGCCGCGAGCGCGACGAAATTGCACGCGAATTACGGTGTGTCGGCGTAAAAACACGGCCGCTCGCGGCAATGAAGGGCTAGCTGTGAACCGGGGGGCTAGCTGTGGCCGCGGCGGGCTTCCTGGGTGCGGTAGTCGCCTGCCAGCGTGCTGACGTGGTCCGGGAGCTTGCCCGTGGCCACGTCGGCGAGGCTGGTCTGTTCCAGCACTGAGCGCATGCTGGCGCGCAGGGCGCGCCACACATCGGTGAGGGCGGCCGTCGGCCCGGAGTACGGCAGATCGCCGAGTCCGATGTCGCGGACGCTCGCCAGCGGGCCGTCGATGCAACGCAGGACGTCGGCGATGCTGATGTCCGCGGCCGGCCGGGCCAGCTCGTAGCCGCCGTCGCGGCCGCGGTGGCTGCGCACCAGACGGTCGGTGCGCAAGTTGGTCAGGATGTCGACCAGGAACTGCGCGGGGATGCCCTGCGCCTTGGCCAGGTCCTCGGTCTTCACCAGCGCACCGGCGTCGGCGGCAGCCAGTTCGACCATGGCGCGGACGGCGTACTCCGCCTTGGCTGACATCCGCATCAGCCAATCATGCCATTCCGGGTCGGATTAGTCCGGAATAGCTGCGACGTTGGGCGCCACCACCGCCACCAGATCGGCCAGGCCGGCGAGGCTCGCCGCCTGCAGCGCCGCAGCCGGCACCGCCTGACCGTCGGGGCCGGCCAGGGTGCGCGTCGCCGTCGCGGCGGCCACGACCGTCGGCGCATACCCGAGGCTGAACGCGCCGCGAGCCGTGGAGTTCACGCACATGTGCGTCATGAATCCGGCGAGCACCAGGTTCGACGCGCCCAACGCCTTGAGCCGCTCATCGAGATCGGTCTGTACGAACGAGTTCGGGAACTGCTTGACGATCACCGGCTCGTCGCCGCGCGGCGCCACCCGGTCGACGATCGCACCGGACTCGCCACTGATGTCGTACAGCGAGCCCGGCCCGTCGTCGTGCTGGATGTGGATGACGGCAATGCCGGCTGTGCGGGCACGGTCGAGCAGTGCGGCGGTCTCGTCGAGCGCGTCCTGCACACCCTCGAGCTCCATCACCCCTTGCGTGTAGGTGTTCTGGCAGTCGATCAGAACCAGGGCCGAGTCCGCGAGGCGGACCGGTTCGACAGGCAGGCTGGACAATTCACGCAGGGTCGGGCGAGTCATGTTGTGAGCCTAGTGGCGTGCGGCGGCGGTTAGGCTGAATTGGTGGGGCTACCGGACTGGTCGAGGCCGAAGATCCTGCTGGCGCTGCTGGCTGTCACCGTGCCGATCTTGGTTCTCATCGCCATCAACAAAGCGGACAGTTCGAGTGCACCGCCGCAGCAAGAGGCCAGCGCCGACTGCCGGCAGGTCGACCAAGCAGTGCGGCATTGGTCGGAGGCTTTGCCCGCCATTCAGTTCGGACTGACCCGCTCGGCCGATGCCGCCGCCATTGTCCGTGACTCCGCCACCGCGGCGGCCGCGGTCCGCAGTGACGCGGCCGCGATCGCCGATATGTCCTTGCGCAACAAGGTAACCGCACTGGCGGACAAACTCGACATGGTCAGCCGGGGCAGGCCGAGTGCCCCACCGGACTGGCGTCCCGACCAGACCTTCATGGATGGATACCACCCGATGATGACGCTCGTGCACCAGCTCAAAGTCGCGTGCCCGAACGTCGGCAACGATCCGGCGTCGGCCGGGCCGCCCGCCCTGCCGACGAATTAGCTTCGGCGGGAATCGCTTTCGACGTCCCCCGCCCGAGGCTAGTTGTTGCCGTTGAGACCCGGATGCAGACCGGGTGCGACGCTCGGCGCGCCCGGCGCAGTGACAGCCGGACTGAACAGGTTGCCTCCGGTGGGGCTGATGCTCTTCTCCGTCGGCGTCGCCGATGGAGACTGCGACGAGGTCGTCGTCGTGGTGGTGGTGGTCGACGGTGACTGCCCGCCGTTGTTGCTACAACCCGCGGTAAGCACGCCTATCGCAAGGAGTGCGGCGCCGCCGGCCGCGGCCATCAGACGACGAGTAGACAGATGAGTACGCATACGAACACAAACTAGCCCTGACCGGCTGTTATCGCCACCGATCGGTCAGCGGGCAGATTCTTGCCCCAGGATCGCCGCGCCCAGCCACCGCCGGATGAACGCCCGCAACTCGTCGGGAGTGCGCCCGTCCCCTGCCGGCGCGAGGAAGTAGGACAGCATGATGCGCAGCGTGAATTCGACCAGCTCGCGCAGCGCCGCGTCGTCGTATCCATAGCTCGCCCAGTCGACGTCGAACCGGGTGATCATCTGCATGCCGAAGTCCTGCGCCTCGGCAGACGCCATGTCACTGCTGTGCGCGCTGACGTACGGCGCCGACATCAGGATGCCGAGGTGCGGTGTCCGGGCCACGGCGTCGAGTGTGTAGAGCACGCCTTCGGTCATCGCGTCGGCGGGATCGTGAATCCCCCGCACGTGCTCGCTGAGCTGATCCAAAAAGCCTGCGACCGAGGCGATGGCGGCCGCGCGCATCAACTCGTCGGCCGTCGGGAAATACCGGTACACCGTCTGCCGGATGACACCGAGCGATTCGGCGACGTCGGCGATCGTGATCGCGGTGCCCGTGGTCGCGAGCAGCTCGACTGCCGCGGCGACGATGCGGCGGGTCGCCTCGTCGTCATCGGCCGGCGGCTCCCCTCCCCAACCGCGACGTTTGCGTGCCATCCGCCGGACGGTACACGGCCGGCACTGCCCCGGGCATTGACGGATGTTCGTCAACACTGTAACCATACACAAGCGACATAGTTTGTATGATTACTGATCGAGGTGCCCAGTGACCGATCTCCAGGTCCGCAAGATGCGGTTCGCTTTCGCGGACCACCCCGTGCCGTTCCTCTGGAACGAGACCAACCCCGCGTTCTCCGCAATGGCAAATGCCGTGTCCTTCTTGGCAATTGCGTTCGAGAAGATGATCGTCAGCACCATGGCCGAGGCCAAGCCGCTGCTGACCGACCCGGTGATCGCCGAGGAGGCCGACGCCTTCGTCCGGCAGGAGGGGCAGCATTCGATGGCCCACCGCGCCCATGCCCGCGGCCTCATCAAGGCCCACCCGGAGCTCAAAGAGACCCTCGACGAGGTGATCGCCGCGTTCGACGACCTCGTCGCCAACAAGCCGCTCAAATATCGGCTGGCCTACACCGCCGACCTGGAGGCGACGTTCACGCCGGTCTTCAAGTTGATGCTCGACCATGACGACACGTTGTTCGCGCCGGGCGACGACCGCGTCGCGTCACTGTTCTTGTGGCACTTCGTCGAAGAGGTCGAGCACCGGAGCTCGGCACTCATCATCTACAACGGCCTGGTCGACGATCCGTGGTACCGCATGCGGGTGGCGCCGTCGATCTTCAAGCACGTGATGGATTGCGTGCGGATGGCGTGTAACGGGTTCAACAAGCATCTGCCGTTGGAGGTCCGCAAGGTCGACGCGCTGTCGGCGTTCGCGCTCGAGCGCCGCAAGAACACGATCCTGAAGAAACTGGGCCGCATCCCGGACTTCGGGCCGTTCACGAGCGCCTTCCACGACCTACCGGTCCGCGAGCAACTGGTGGCGCTGTCGGGCATCGTCCGCAGCCAGATCCCGGGCCACAACCCGGAACACGAGAAGCTGCCGGCGCTCGCGGCCGAATGGTTCGACCGCTACGACGCCGGCTACGACGTCACCCACTGGTACACCGCCGGAAAGCAGAGCGCCCATGTCTGACCTGTGTTCGCCGACGTTCGCCGATCTCGCCGGGCGCCTCGGCTTTTCCTGCGACACGGCCGGCGGGCTGCTCGAGGTCCGCAATCCCCTGCAGCTGGAGAACTGGACCTTGCCGGTCCTCGAGTTGACGGTGATCACCGGCGCGGTGCTGACCCTGGTCTACGCGATCATCCGGCTGCGCCGGCACGGTGACGCCACCAACATCGCACTGTGGTTCGGCGCCGTCGCCTACCTGCTGATCATCGAGCCGCCGCTGTACTTCCCGGCGGCCTTCGGCATCGCCGACCGCGTCGACACCATGTTCGCGCACAACGTGTTCACGGTGGACTTCCTGTGGGGCCGGCTGCCGCTGTACATCGTCGCGATCTACCCGATGATGGCGACCGTCGCCTTCGAAATCGTCCGCAGTCTCGGGGTTTTCCGGCGGTACGGCACCCTGGTCGGCGCCGTGTGCGTGGGGTTCGTCCACCATGCGTTCTACGAGATCTTCGACCACCTGGGCCCGCAGCTGCGGTGGTGGGAATGGTCGGTGCACAACCCGATGAACCAGCCGATGTTCGACTCGGTACCGCTGCCCAGCGTGGTGGTCTTCGCCGCGCTGTGGCCGATGTCGCTGGCGCTCTGTGTGCAGTTCTTCGTGGGCCGGCACGCTGATCGGGGCCGCCGCTTCACCGGTTTCGAAATCGTCTGGCGCACTGTGGTTGCCGGGGTGTTGGCGTCACTGGGTACCGCGATCCTGCCGCTGCCCGCGACCGTGATCGGCGGTGTGACCGGCAGCAGCACCGCGGGCGGTATTGCCTACGCGGCGGAACTGGTGGCGGTGTGCGCCGTGGCGGTCTGGGCGCTGGTCACGCAATGGCGCCGGCTGCGCGGCACCGTCGCCAGCCCGACCGAACCGCGCTACGTGAGCCCGCCGTGGCTGATCGGCTACGCCGTCGCCTACCTGGTGGTCATGGCGGTGCTCTGGCTCAGCGCGCTGCCCGCGTACTTCGGCGCGGTCAACGGCGTTACCGCGCACGGGGATCCGATCGGCAGCCTGTGGTACACGGTGCTGTGCTTTGCCATCGCGATCGGTTGCCTCGTCGCGGTTCGCACCGTCGCACCGGCAAAAGCCCAGACGCCGTTGCCGGTTACCGCGTCGGCGTAGCTCGATAGGCCCTCTCAAGAGAAATCCGCAGCTTCAATCACGAGACACTTCGACTGTCGTTTTGAAGCCAGGGACGCTTTCGGGCCGTCAACAGTCCCTGGCTTCAATAACCTCGGCAGATCGGCACTTCGGCTGCACTCAGGGACTTTTTCACCACTCCGGAGTCTGCATGGCTGGTAGACGCAGTCGTCCGAGATACGCAAAATGGCTGTGGGAACATGCGTCCCCACAGCCATTTTCGTCGATGTCGCGAAAGCTACTGCGTCGCGGTGATCGCCAGTACCCGCTCGGCCAATTCCGGCCGGCACACCACCAGGTCGGGCAGCTTCGGGTCCTCGCGGTTGTAGACCAGCGGGGAACCGTCGATCCGCGAGGTGTGCAGCCCGGCAGCGCGGGCCACCGCGACCGGCGCAGCAGAGTCCCACTCGAACTGACCACCGGCGTGGACGTAGACGTCGGCCCGGCCCTGGATCACGGCCGCGACTTTGGCTCCGGCCGAGCCCATTTCGACCAGGACACCGTCGAGGGCGTCACGCACCGCCAGCGCGATGGCCGGCGGGCGGGTGCGGGACACCACGATGCGCGGCGGCCCGTCGACCGCGCGGGGCGCGGCCACCTCGGGCGTGTGCAGCGTGGTGTTCTGCGCGGGCAGCGCCACGGCGCCGGCGACCAGCTCGCCGGATTCCCACAGCGCCACGTGCACGGCCCAGTCGTCACGGTCCAGCTCGGAGAACTCGCGGGTGCCATCGAGCGGGTCGATGATCCACACCCGGTCGGAGGTCAGGCGGGCGCTGTTGGCCCGCTCCTCCTCCGTCGCCTCCTCCGAGAGCACCGCGTCATTGGGACGCAAGCGCGCGAGCTCCGTCATCAGGAACTCGTGAGAGCGCTTGTCCCCCGCCGCTTTCCGCTCGGAAGCGTCGGCCGTGGCGAACTCGGCCCGCACGTCCAGCAGCAGGTCACCCGCGCGGGTGGCCAGCCGCTCGGCAACCTCGTGATCGGTCATCGCGGCGCCACCAGCATGTCGACGACGCGCTGCGCCTGGGCATCCAGATCGCCCGGCACCAGCGCCAGGTCCGGGTTCTTCGGCCGCTGGTACGGGCTGTCGATACCGGTGAAGTGCGTGATCTCACCGGCACGCGCCTTGGCGTACAGCCCCTTCGGGTCGCGGGCCTCGCAGTCGGCCAACGGGGTGTCCATGAACACCTCGAAGAACTCGAATCCCTGGTCCGTGTGGACCTTTCGCGCCAGCTCGCGGTGCTCTTCCAGCGGGCTGATCGCCGGCACCAGCACGATCTGGCCGGAGTCGGCCAGCAGCGTGGCGATGTGGGCCAGGCGGCGCAGGTTCTCCGAGCGGTCGGCCATGGAGAAGCCCAGATCCGAGTTCAGCCCGTGGCGCAGGTTATCGCCGTCGAGAACGTATGCGGGACGGCCCAATTCGAGCAGCTTGCGCTCCACCAGCATCGCGACCGACGACTTGCCCGAACCGGACAGGCCGGTGAACCACACCGTGCTGCCCTTCGACAACCGGTCCTCTGCCGTGACGAGATTGGCGTGCCGTACCGCGTTCGGGCTGGCCGACCGGTTGGCCGCCGGCGTGGTGTCACGCACCATGCCCGCGGCGACGGTGCCGTTGGTGTCCGGGTCGATCAGGATGAACGAGCCCGTCACCGAGTTGCGCGAGTACTCGTCGAGCAGCAGCGGCTGCTGCGTGCGCAGCGTGACGCGGCCGAGTTCGTTGAGCTTCAACGCCGTTGCGCTCTTGTCGCGGTGCAGGGTGTTGACGTCCAGCCGGTAGTCGAGGTCCGTGACTCGGACCCGCGTGGTGCGGGTGGTGTGCTTGATGATGTAGTCCCGGCCCGGCTCGAGGCTCGCGTCGTCGGACATCCAGCACACGGTGGCGTCGAATTCCTGCGTGGTGTGCGGCTGGTTGTGCACACGGGCGATCATGTCGCCGCGCGAGATGTCGATGTCGTCGGCCAGGCTCACCGATACCGCCATGGGCGCGAAGGCCTCCTCGAGCGGACCGGTGGGGCCGTCGATCGCGGTGATGGTGCTGGTCTTTCCCGTTGGGAGAACGACGATCTCGTCGCCGGGGCGCATGACGCCACTGGCGATGGTGCCCGCGTAGCTGCGGTGGTCGGCGTGCTCGTGGGTCTGCGGGCGGATGACGTACTGCACCGGGAAGCGGACGTCCATAAGGTTGCGGTCACCGGCGATGTACACCTCTTCGAGGTGGCTGAGCAGCGACGGGCCCTCGTACCACGGCGTCTTGTCCGACTTGGTCACCACGTTGTCGCCGGCCAGCGCCGACAGCGGGATGGTGGTGACGTCCTGGATGTCGAGGCGGGCCACGAACTCGTGGAAGTCGTCGCGGATCTTCTCGAAACGCTCACGGTCCCAATCGATCAGGTCCATCTTGTTGACCGCCAGCACGATGTGCTGGATGCCGAGCAGCGAGGCCAGGAAGGCGTGCCGGCGCGACTGCTCCAGCAGCCCGTGGCGGGCGTCGACCAGCACGATGGCCAGCTGCGCCGTCGAGGTACCGGTGACCATGTTGCGGGTGTACTGGATGTGACCCGGTGTGTCGGCGATGATGAATTTCCGCTTGGCCGTGGCGAAGTAGCGGTAGGCGACATCGATGGTGATGCCCTGTTCCCGCTCGGCGCGCAGGCCGTCGGTGACCAGTGCGAGGTCGGTGTAGCCGTGGCCGCGTTCCTTGGAGGTGCGCTCGACGGCGGCCAGCTGGTCCTCCATGACGGCCTTGCTGTCATAGAGCAGCCGGCCGATCAGGGTGGACTTGCCGTCATCGACGGAGCCAGCAGTGGCGATACGAAGCAACGTTGCCATATCAGAAGTAGCCTTCCCGCTTACGGTCTTCCATGCCGGCCTCAGAAATCCGGTCGTCTGCGCGGGTCGCGCCGCGCTCGGTCAGTCGGGACACCGCGGTCTCGGCGATGACTTCCTCGACGGTCGAAGCCTCCGACTCGACGCAACCGGTGCAGGTGACGTCACCGACGGTGCGGAACCGGACGGTCTTGGTGATGACGGGCTCGTCGTCGTTCGGCTTCAGGTATTCGTGCACCGCCAGCAGCATGCCGTCGCGCTCGAAGACCTGGCGCTCGTGCGCGTAGTAGATGCTCGGCAGCGCGATCTCCTCGGCGCCGATGTAGGCCCAGATGTCGTACTCGGTCCAGTTCGACAGCGGGAAGACGCGGATGTGCTCGCCCTTGCGGTGCCGGCCGTTGTACAGGTTCCACAGCTCGGGGCGCTGGTTCTTGGGGTCCCACTGGCCGAACTCGTCACGGAAGCTGAAGACACGCTCCTTGGCGCGGGCCTTCTCCTCGTCGCGCCGGGCGCCACCGAAGGCGGCGTCGAACTTGTTCTCGCGGATACCGCGCAGCAGCGACACGGTCTGCAGCGGGTTACGCGAGGGACCGTTGTCGACGACGCGTCCGGCGTCGATGTCGTCCTGCACGCTGGCCACGACCAGGCGCAGGTTGTACTTCTCGACCAGGGCGTCGCGGGTGGCGATGACCTCTTCGAAGTTGTGGCCCGTGTCGACGTGCATGACGGGGAACGGCAGGCGGCCCGGCGCGAACGCCTTGATGGCCAGGTGCAGCATCACGATCGAGTCCTTGCCACCGGAGAACAGCAGCACCGGCCGCTCGAACTCCGCGGCGACCTCGCGGATGATGTGGATGGCCTCGGCCTCCAGCGATCGCAGATGGCTCAATTCGTATTTGGCGGCCCGCTGGTCCACCTTGGACGCCTCGGCGGCGTCGGGAGTGACGGTCATCATTTCCCCGTAAAGTTGGTAGAACTGGTCAAGTTAAGAACCATGGTCGGAATTTACGTGCCCGGTGGCGCAGTGTCAACGGTTGTAACCACCGAGATCAGGTGAAACAACGTCGCCGGCGGCTGCCGGCTTCCCGATCGCCGTCTCTGCCCCGAACGAGCACGCCACCCCACGCTTCACGCCGGGTCGCCATCACTACCTGCCAGGTAATTGAACCGACTACCCGCCGCGCGCAGACTTCCATGACATGAGCCCGAGTACCGGCGCCGAGGTCATGGCGCAGTTCATCCCGCAGTCACCGCTCGTCGCCAAGCTGGGCATCGTCGCCGAAGCGCTCGACGCCCCGGAGGTCCGGTTGCGGATGCCGTGGGACCCGACCAACACCACGCTGGCCGACATGGTGCACGGCGGCGCCATCGCCGCGCTGGCCGATGTCACGGTCATGGCGGCGGCGTGGTCGACCGAACGCGAACCCGAATCGCTTCGCGGGGTGACGATCTCGATGTCGGTCCAGTACCTGGCGCCCGCCCGGTCGACCGACCTGATCGGTGTCGGGCGCGTGCTGCACCGCGGAAAGTCCTTGGTGCACTGCGAGGTCGAGATCGAGACACCGGGCGGCGACCCGGTGGCCAAGGCCGTCGGCACGTACAAGATCGGCTGAGCGAGGCCGCCCGATCGAGGCCGAGGAGACGCAATGCCTCGGATCGCAGTCACCTGCTGACTGCAATCCGAGGCATAGACGCGTGCTCCGATCAGTGGGGCGCCTCGAGGTCGTAGACCGTCGCGCCACCGACGTCGAGCTTGGCGAAGTGCCCCGTCACCCATGCGGTGATCTCGGCGGCACTCCCCCGCTCGCGCCGGGGGCCGCCGGGTCCCTTGTGATCGGCGGCGATGAAGTAGTGGATCTGGCCGTCCTCCACGTACCGCTGGAACTGCGCCAGGGTCGGCGCGTTGTCCCCGCCGGAGAATCCGCCGATCGCCATCAACGACTTGCCGGTGCTCAACTCCAGATCGCCGGCCTGGAAGGACCCGACCGTCGCTGCGGCCCAACGGTTGTCGGCACCACGGATCAAGTTCTCGAGTTCGGCGTTGGGGCCGTCGCGGTGGGGGCCGCCCGGGCCGCCACCCGGCCACGAATCACCGCCGGGCCGCGGCGGACCCGACATCGAGCCGGGGCCACTGCTGTGGGCTGCGGCCACGTTGTAGATCGTGAACGACGCCGACCCGGCCAGGGCCGCGGCGACCGCGATGCCGGCGACGACGGCCGTGACCCGTCCGGAGCGCGCCCCAACCGCCACGATGGCCACCGCCGCCAGGACCGCCACCACCGCGATGGTCCACCGCAGGGCGGGCATCCAGTCCGGGGTGCGGGACAGCAGCGCGAACGCCCATCCGGCCGAAACGACCAAGATGAGTGCGAGCAACAGCCGTGCCGACAACGTCTCCCGGCGCTGCCACAGCTGCGCGACCACCATGCCGGCCAACGCGGCGACCGCAGGGGCGAGCGCGACGTTGTAGTACGGGTGCACCGTGCCGTCCATGAAGCTGAACACCGCACCGGTCACCAGAAGCCAACCGCCCCAGAGCAATACACCCGCGCGTGCCAGGTCGGTCCGCGCGGCGCGGCGACTGGTCCACAACAGCAGCACGAGGCCGAGCAACGCCGCGGGCAGCAACCACGACACCTCGACGCCCATCGACGGGCCGAACAGCCGTGTGATGCCGGCGTGGCCGCCGAAGAACAGGTTGTCCCGCATGCCGCCGCCGGGGCCACCAGGGCCGCCGCTGGGACGGTCACCGCCGGTGATCCGCTCGATGCCGTTGTAGCCCAACGCCAACTGCAGCAGGCTGTTGTCGGTCGACCCGGCGATGTACGGACGGGCGTCGGCCGGCCACAGGCTGACCAGCGCGATGTACCACCCGGCCGAAACCACCACGGCCACACCGGACATCAGCAGCGCGCTGATCCGGCGTCCCACGCTGAACGGCGCGGCGACGAGGAATGCCAGGGCCAGACCCGGTACCGGCAGGAAGGCCTGCAGCATCTTGGTCAGGAAGGCGAAACCGACGATGACGCCGGTCAGCGTCATCCACCGCGCGGACACGGCGAAGTCGGTGGACTGGATTGCCCGCACCGTGCAGTAGGCCGCGCTGATCAGCAGCAGCACCAGCAGCGCGTCGGGGTTGTTGAACCGGAACATCAGGGCCGCAACGGGAGTCACCGCCAGCACCAGGCCGGCCAGCAGTCCGGCGGCCGCGCCGCTGGTGCGACGGACCGTCGCGTACAGCATCCCGACCGACGCCACACCCATGAGGGCCTGCGGCAGCAGCATGCTGAACGCGCTGAATCCGAACAGCCGGCCGGACAGGCCCATCAGCCACAGGGCGGCCGGCGGCTTGTCGACCGTGATCGCGTTGCCGGCGTCGAACGAGCCGAACAGCAGCGCCTCCCAGTTCTGGGTGCCGGCCTGGGCCGCGGCGGCGTAGTACGAGTTGGCCCAGCCCGACGAGCCGAGCGCCCACAGGTACAGCACGGCCGTCCCGGCCAGCAGTGTCAGCAGTGCGGTCCGTTCCCAGACCGGGCGGCCCCACACGGCCGGGCGGCGGCGAGCCTTCGGCAGGTGAGCCTTGGCAGGCGCGGTGGCGATCACGAGCGGGTCTCCTCTGAAGCAGTTGGTAGGCAGGTCAATTCGCGCACTGGGTGGACGCTCTAGCTCTGACGCCGCGGGTGGAACACCCAACCGCGCAGCAGCACGAACCGCACTGCGGTGGCAACCAGGTTGGCGGCCACCAGCACGCTCAGCTCGAGGAGATGGTGGGCGTGCGGTGCGAACACGTGCAGCCCGGCCAGCGCCCCGCTGGTGATGGTCAGGGCGATACCGAAGACGATCAATCCCTCGAACTGGTGCCGGGTCGCACTCGCCGCTCCCCCACCGCGCACGCCGAACGTGAACCGCCGGTTGGCGGCGGTGTTGACGATCGCGGTGAGCAGCAGGGCGATCAGGTTGGCGGTCTGCGCGCCGAGCGCGGTGTGCATCATCATGAACAGCAGCAGGTAGGCCAGCGTCGAGGCGACGCCGATGGTCCCGAACCGGACGACCTGACGCAGCAGCGAGCCGGGCGCGGCCGCCTTGGTCGACGAACCCAGCTGGGCGGCAATCGTGTTGACCGGGATGCTGCCGTTGGCGAAGCCGCGCAGCAGGCGGCCGACGCCTTTGAGGTCGGCGGCCGCGGTCGCGATGATGTCCACGCGGCTGTCGGGGTCGTCGACCCAGTCGACGGGGACCTCGTGGATCCGCAGTCCCGTGCGCTCGGCCAGCACGAGCAGCTCGGTGTCGAAGAACCAGCCGGTGTCCTCGACGAGCGGCAGCAGCGCCTGGGCCACGTCGGCCCTGATGGCCTTGAAGCCGCACTGGGCGTCCGAGAACTTGGCCGACAGTGCCCCACGCAGGATCAGGTTGTAGCAGCGCGAGATGAACTCCCGCTTCGGCCCGCGCACGACGCGGGAGGAGCGGGCGAGCCGGGTGCCGATGGCCAGGTCCGAGTGGCCCGAGATCAACGGGGCCACCAGCGGGCCGAGGGCCGCCAGGTCGGTGGAGAGATCGACGTCCATGTAGACGAGCACCGGGGACTGCGAGTGCGACCACACCTCGTGCAGCGCGCGGCCGCGGCCCTTGAGCTCGAGCCGCACGACGCGGACGTTGTCGAACTCAAGGGCCAGCTCGGCGGCAACCTGCGGGGTGGCGTCGATGCTGGCGTTGTCGGCGATGGTGATCTGCACCGGGTACGGGACGTGCTCTTCCAGGTGGCGGTGCAGGCGGCGGATGCAGCCGGGCAGCGCGACCTGCTCGTTGTAGACGGGGACCACGATGTCCAGCACCGGGACGCCGGCAGCGCGTGCGGCGAGGGCGGCATTTGGGCGCGTAGTGAAGCGTTGCTCGGCGTCGCGCTCGACCAGGTTCGTCATGACATTGATTTTTGGACCGCAGGTTTAGGCCGCCATGGGGTGAAGCTATGGGCCAGCTATGTGTTTCGAGCCGCCGACCACCCGCACCGCGGGATCAGCGCGGCCGGGTCAGGTCGTAGACGACGGTGTTGTCCACGGTGGTGGCGGTGAAGTGTGCGCTGACCCAGGTGGCGATCTGGCGCGATTCCTGCTTGTCATCGTCCTGGCCGTGGTGTCCCCAGCCCATGTTGACGTCGCCTTCGATGAAGTAGTGGATCTGTCCGGCGGCGACGTACTGCTGGAACTGAGCGAGCGTGGGCGCGGGGTCGGTGCCGTTGAAGCCGCCGATCGCCATGACCGGGACGCGGGCCGCCAGCTGGTAGCCGGCGGCGTTGGTGGAGCCGATGACGGCGGCCGCCCAGCGGTAGTTCGCGGCGTCGGCGCTCAGCAGTGCGCTGACGGCAGCGCTGGGCTTGGGAGACTCGAAGAGCCCGCCGCCCGGCCGGAAGCCTTGCGGCGGAGCGCCCATCGCACGACCCGGCCCACCGGCGGGGCCCCGGGCCTTCATACGCCCGGGAGGAGGCGGCCCCCACCCCGAACCGTGTCCGCCGGGACCGGTCACGGACGGCATCGCCCCGGTATGCGAAACACCAGCGGTGGCAACCGAATACGCGGTGGGTGCCGCCAGGGACACCAGGACCGTCGCGGCCACCACCAGGCGCGCGGGTCCGAATCGCGGCGGCGCCAGCAACAGCAGCGCGGCGACGGCGCCCACGATCAGCACCGAGGTCCGCAACCAGCTGATGTCAGCGCGATCCAGCAGTACCGCCGCCACCGCCGCCGTGGCCACCACGGTGCCGGCCATGGTCAGCCGGGCCACCAACGCAGCGCGGTTGCGCCACAACAGAACCGATCCGATACCCACG
This sequence comes from Mycobacterium sp. SMC-13, assembly GCF_045311035.1. Classification (NCBI taxonomy): domain Bacteria; kingdom Bacillati; phylum Actinomycetota; class Actinomycetes; order Mycobacteriales; family Mycobacteriaceae; genus Mycobacterium; species Mycobacterium sp. SMC-13. The sequence goes on along the minus strand of NZ_JBJIAI010000008.1, from coordinate 215,388 downwards.
CACGCGCCGATGGCCGGCGCCAGCGCGACCGTGTAGTACTGGTGCACGATGCCGTTCGCGAAACTGAACACCGCGGCGGTGAGCACCAGCCACCCGCCCCACAGGATCAGGGCGGCCCGCGTCGCATCGGTCCGCGGGGCGCGCCGGGTGATTACCAGTCCCGCGACCAGACAGATCAGTGCCGCGGGCAGCAGCCAACCGGCGTAGCTGCCCATGCTGGCGCCGATTAGCCGGTCCCAGCCGACATCGAAGTTCGGGTTGCCCAGGCCACCGGGCTCGTTCCCGTTCAGCCGGCCCACACCGTTGTAGCCCAGTGCCAGTTCGATTATCGAATCATGTTGCGATCCGCCGACATACGGGCGCGACGCGGCCGGCCACAGCTCGACCAGCGCCAGGTACCAACCGCCGGAGACGACCATCGCCGCGGTGCCGCCGAGCAGCCGCCACAGCCGGGTACGCACCGGAGACGGCCCGGCGACCAGGTACGCGGCCGCGAAGGCCGGCAGCACCAGGAACGCCTGCAGCATCTTGGCCAGGAACGCGAACCCCGCGGCCACCCCGGCGGCGACCAACCACCAACGGCCCGCGTCCTCTTCGCAGGCACGCTGCACGCAGTAGGCGCCGATCACCAGCAGCAGGACAAGCAGCGCGTCGGGGTTGTTGAACCGGAACATCAAGGTGGCCACCGGTGTCAGCGCGAACACCGCACCGGCCAGCAGGGCGGTGGCCGGCCCGGCGGCGCGGCGCACCGCGGCATACAGCACCGCCACCGCCGCCACACCCATCAGGGCCTGCGGCACCAGGATGCTCCAGGAGCTGAGCCCGAACAGCCGCACCGACAGGTCCATCACCCACAGCGCGCCGGGAGTCTTGTCGACGGTGATGGCATTGCCGGAGTCGCTGGCGCCGAACAACATTGCGGTCCAGTCGCTGGCACCGGCCTGCGCGGCCGCTGAATAGAAGCTGTTGGCCCACCCACTCACCGACAGGTTCCACAGGTACAACACAGCGGTACCCGCCAGCAGGAGCCCGAGCTGGAGTTGTTCGCCGAGCGGGCGGCGGCATAGTTCGCGAGTCACCAGTCTCATTGTGGGAGCGTTGATTAGGCGGACGTCGAGGCAATGCTGTGCGGCGGCTGTGAGCCTGCGGCCGCCGGGCCCGCGGGCAGGCGCACGGTGAAGACCGTCGCGCCGGGTCCGCTGTCGACGCTGATGGTGCCGCCGTGCGCTTTCACGACCGCGGCGACGATGGCCAGCCCCAGGCCGGTGCTGCCGGCCTGCCGGGATCGCGACGAGTCACCACGGGCGAACCGCTCGAACACCTCGGGCTGCAACGTCTTTGGGATACCCGGGCCGTCGTCGGCGACGCTGATCACCGTGGCGTTCGCATCGGCGGACAGCGCGATGGTCACCGACGTACCCGCCGGCGTGTGCGTGCGTGCATTCGCCAGCAGGTTCACCAGTACCTGGTGCAGCCGCGCCGGATCGCCCTCGATGGTGACGGGTTCCTCGGGCAGATCCAGCGACCAGTTGTGGTCGGGGCCGGCGACGTGGGCGTCGCTCACTGCGTCCACGACCAGCTGGGACAGGTCGACGTTCTCCATCTCCAGCGGCCGGCCCGCATCGAGACGGGCCAGCAGCAGCATGTCCTCGACGAGCCGGGTCATCCGGACCGTCTCGGATTCGACGCGGTTCATGGCGTGCGCGACATCGGCAGGCAGTTCGTCGCTCTTGCGTTGCGCCAGTTCGGTATAGCCGCGGATCGCGGCGAGCGGCGTGCGGAGTTCATGACTGGCGTCGGCCACGAACTGGCGCACGCGCGTCTCACTGGCATGACGGGCCGCGAGCGCGCCGGCGATGCGGTCCAGCATGCGGTTGAGCGCCGAACCCAACTGGCCGACCTCGGTGTGCGCGGCGACGGGATCGACGTGCACGATCTCCGTCGGCAACTGGACCTCACCGCGGTCCAGTTCCCGGTCGGCCACATCGCGTGCGGCCGCGGAAACCCGTGATAGCGGGGCGAGTTGGCGGCGGATGATCCACACCCCGACCACCGTCGCCCCGATCAGCGCCAGCGCACCCACCGCACAGAACATGCCGAGCACCCACAGCAGCGTGTTGTCGACGTGCCGAGTAGGGAGGCCGGTGACGATGGTCTGCGGACCGCCGTGCCGCGGATGCAGGCCGATGACCCGGTACGTCCCGACACCGTCGATGTCCATGGTGCGGATCTTCCGATCCGGTCGCACCTGCGCCAATTGTGCTGTGGCCGTGGTGGTCACCGAGTCACGACTGCCCTCGGAGGTGATGACACCGGCGTCGACCTGGCCACGGAACACCACCGCTCCGATGGTGCCGACGGCCTGTCCGGGCGCGTTGAGGAAGCCCGGACCGGGGCCGGCTTCGGGGTCGAAGCGCATCCGGAAATGCGGATCCATCGACGGCCGCGGCACCCCACCGGTCAACGGCGGCGCCATGGGCGGCGGTGGCAGCTCGAAGATGGCGGCCGAGCGCCGGCCCGCCTCCAGCACCTGGTCGTCCAGCTGGTGCAGCAGAAAGCGCTGCAGCGCAAACTCGGTCGCGGCGCCGACGCCGACGATGACCAGCGCCAGCAGCAGAACCTGGGTGACCAGCAGCCGCACCCGCAGCGACCAGGTGCGCGGCTGCCAGATGCGCGTGCCGGCCTCAGCGAGCGGGTCGGAGGACATATCCGGCGCCGCGCAGCGTGTGGATCATGGGCTCGCGGCCACTGTCGATCTTCTTGCGCAGGTACGACACGTAGAGCTCGACGATGTTGGAGCGGCCGCCGAAGTCGTAGCTCCACACGCGGTCGAGAATCTGGGCCTTGCTCAGCACCCGCTTGGAGTTGCGCATCATGTACCGCAGCAGTTCGAACTCGGTCGCGGTCAAGGTGATCTGTTCGCCGGCGCGCGTCACCTCGTGACTGTCCTCGTCGAGCACCAGGTCGCCGACGACGATCTGCGCGTCACCGGCCTCATTCGCCACACCGGTGCGCCGCAGCAGCGCACGCAGCCGCAGCACCACTTCCTCGATGCTGAACGGTTTGGTCACGTAGTCGTCGCCGCCCGCGGTCAGGCCGGCGATGCGGTCCTCGACCGAGTCCTTCGCCGTCAGCAGCAGCAGGGGCAGGCCCGGGATCTGTTCGCGCAGCTTGCGCAGCACATCGAGCCCGCTCATGTCGGGCAGCATGACGTCTAGCACCACCACGTCGGGCGGGTTGTCCTTGGCCAGCGCGATCGCCGTCGCGCCGTCGCCGGCCGTGGCGATGTCCCAGCCCTCATAGCGCAGTGCCATGGACACGAGCTCGGCGAGGACGGGCTCGTCGTCGACCACGAGGACGCTGATCGGCTTGCCGTCGGCCCGGTGCATGACGACACGCGGGGCTTCACTGTCACGGGCGGTGCTGCTGGGACCTGTCACAGCTTCCATTATTCGCACCGGTGTGGGGCGCGACTGTGGCGAATCTATGCGCGAGCTGTGAATCGGGCCGAGTGGCTAACCCTGGGGGTTGGTGTCCGGCGACTGCCCGGCCCACAGCGGAGCCTTGCCCGTGATCGACGGCGCCGCAAAGGTGACCGGTGCGGTCGTGCTGGTCGACGTGATCAACGTGCTGTTGGCCGACGTCGTCTCGGAGGGGCCCGCCAGCACCCCGGCACATACCGCCGCGGCGCCTAGTGCCGCGCTTCCGCCGATGATGCCGATTGCCCATTTCAAGGTGATGCCAGAAGTCTCTGGTCGACTCATGGTCTGCCTCCCGTGTACTTGGGACCACTGCGCTGCGCCGCACCGTCGGGGCGCGGCCTTTCATGCCTTCGAGTCAACGCCGCCAATCTGGCAACACACTGAATCGCTTCTGGCAGTTCGCCTGCATAGCCGCAGCGCGGGAGTTGGGCCGCGGCGGAGGCCTCTCCGCCACGACCCAGACCTCATCAGCCCGGATCCTGTCCCGGGTACAGCGGAGCGGGTCCGGTGATGGCCGGCGCGGCGCTGATGATCGGCCCGACCGTCGTGGCGCTGACGACCGAACTGACCGACGTGCCGTTGGCCGATGTCGATTGCAGAGTTTGCGCCTGCGCCCCGACAAACGCCACGGCCATCGCACAGACAGCCATGCTCCCGGCGATGACGCCGGCGGCCCAGTTCTTGTTGATTTCAGAATGCTTGGTTTGACTCATCGCGGGTCTCCCACCTAGACGCGATCCGCCACGTATTCGCCACACCGTTGGGGCCCGCAGCCGGTCAAATATTTTCAAGTCGTCTCGGCCGTCAGGTATTCCACAGAATCCGAACTCGCCGGGTCACCAGCCCGCGAACAGGGCGGCCGCGGCCATCAGGTGCCAATCCCGCGCTAGTGCGCCGGGATCTCTTAACCTGTCCAGATGCGGTTTCCAGCGAGCAACCCATGACGCGGTTCCTGATCCGCCGATTGGTCAACTACGCGATCCTGTTGACGCTGGCGACGTTCCTGACCTTCGCGCTGACGTCAGTGACCTTCCACCCGCTGGACAGCCTGCTGCAGCGCAACCCGCGGCCACCGCAATCCGTCATCGACGCCAAGGCCCACGACCTGGGCCTCGACAAGCCACTGCTGCCGCGCTACGCCAACTGGGTGTCCGGCGCGGTACATGGGGACTTCGGGAAAACCGTTACCGGGCAACCGGTTTCAGAAGAACTGGGACGACGGGTGTGGACCAGCCTGCGGCTGGTGGCCATCGGGTCGATCCTGGGCTCCATCATCGGCGTGATCATCGGGGCGTGGGGCGCCATCCGGCAGTACCGATTCTCCGACCGCACCATCACCGTGCTGGCGCTGCTGATTCTCAGCGCCCCGACGTTCGTCATCGCGAACATGCTGATCCTCGGCGCGCTCGGCGTCAACGAGGTGCTGGGCTTCCAACTGTTCCAGTACACCGGCGAGACCTCGCCCTACGCGGCCGGCGGTTGGCACGGATTCGTCGACCGGCTGCAGCACCTGGTGCTGCCCACCACCACCCTGGCCCTCGGCGCCATCGCCGGATACAGCCGCTACCAGCGCAACGCGATGCTCGACGTACTCGGCCAGGACTTCATCCGGACCGCCCGCGCCAAGGGCCTGACCCGGCGCCAGGCGCTCTTCAAGCACGGCCTGCGCACCGCGCTGATCCCGATGGCCACGCTGTTCGCCTACGGCGTCGCGGGCCTGGTCACCGGTGCGGTGTTCGTCGAGAAGATCTTCGGCTGGCACGGCATGGGTGAATGGATGGTGCAGGGCATCAACGGCCAGGACGCCAACATCGTCGCGGCGTTCACCCTGTTCTCCGGGACGACGATCCTGATCGGCGGCCTGCTGTCCGACGTCGTCTACGCCGCCCTCGACCCCCGGGTGCGGGTCTCATGAGTGTCCAGTTCGGGCTGCCGCGCGCCCGGTTCGCATCGCGCCGCACCTTGGTGGCGCGGCGCTTCGTCCGCAACCGCCCCGCGGTGGTGTCGCTCGTGCTGCTGGTGGCGCTGTTCGTCGGCTGCTATGCCCTGCCGCCGCTGCTCCCCTACTCGTACACCGACATGGACTTCGACGCGCTGCTGCAGCCTCCCGACGGCCGGCATCTGTTCGGCACCAATGCCCTCGGCCAGGACGTGTTCGCGCAGACGTTGCGCGGCATGCAGAAGTCGATGCTGATCGGCGTCTGTGTGGCCGTGATCTCGACGGTGATCGCCGCGACGGTCGGCTCGGTGGCGGGCTACTTCGGTGGCTGGCGCGATCGGGTGTTGATGTGGATCGTCGACCTGCTGCTGGTGATCCCCGGTTTCATCCTGATCGCGATCGTCACGCCCCGCATCCGGCACCAGAGCACGGTGCTGTGGCTGGTGGTCCTGCTGGCGGCGTTCTCGTGGATGATCAGCTCGCGCATGGTGCGCGGTCTGACCATGAGCCTGCGCGAACGCGAGTTCGTCACGGCCGCACGGTATATGGGTGTCAGCCACGCCCGGATCATCGCCCGGCACATCGTGCCCAACGTGGCGTCCATCCTGATCATCGACACCACCCTCAACGTCGGCATCGCGATCCTGGCCGAAACCGGTTTGAGTTACCTGGGTTTCGGGGTGCAGCCGCCCGACGTGTCCCTGGGCACGTTGATCGCCGACGGCACCCCGTCGGTCACCACGTTCCCCTGGGTGTTCCTGTTCCCGGCCGGCGTCCTGGTCCTGATCGTGCTGTGCGCCAACCTGATCGGCGACGGCCTGCGTGACGCGCTCGATCCCTCGGCACGGCCGCGTCGGCGGCGGCCGGCGGAGGTGAAGCGATGACCACGCCGCTGCTCGAGGTCCGCGACCTCACCGTCACCTTCCAGACGTCTGACGAGGACGTCTCGGCCGTGCGCGGCATGAACTTTCACATCGCGCCCGGCGAGGTGCTGGCCCTGGTCGGTGAGTCCGGCGCCGGTAAGTCCGCGACCGCCATGGCGGTGGTGGGGCTGCTGCCCGAGCACGCCCAGGTGACCGGTTCGGTGAAACTGCAGGGCAAGCAGCTCGTCGGGCTCGATGACGACGCGATGTCCCAGGTGCGCGGCCGGGTGATCGGCACGGTGTTCCAGGACCCGATGTCGGCGCTCACGCCGGTGTACACCGTCGGCGACCAGATCGCCGAAGCCCTTCGCGTGCACGACCGTTCGATGGGCCGGCGGGCCGCGCGCGCCCGGGCGGTCGAACTGCTGGAGTTGGTCGGCATCAAGCAGCCCACGGCCCGCGCACGCGCGTTCCCGCACGAGCTGTCCGGCGGTGAGCGCCAGCGCGTCGTCATCGCCACCGCGATCGCCAACGACCCCGATCTCATCATCTGCGACGAACCCACCACGGCGCTCGATGTCACCGTGCAGGCGCAGATCCTCGACGTGCTGCGCACCGCACGTGACGTCACCGGCGCCGGGGTGCTGATGATCACGCACGATCTCGGTGTCGTCGCCGAATTCGCCGACCGCGCAATGGTGATGTACGCCGGCCGGGCGGTCGAGACCGCGCCGGTGGCGAACCTGTACCGCGACCGGGTGATGCCGTACACCGTCGGCCTGCTGGGCTCGGTGCCACGGCTCGACGCGCCGCAGGGCTCGCGGTTGGTGCCGATTCCCGGCGCGCCGCCGTCGATGGCGGCACTCCCGCCGGGTTGCCCCTTCGCGCCCCGCTGCCCGCTGGCCGACGACGACTGCCGGGCGGCCGAACCCGCGCTGCTGGAGGTCGCGCCCGGACAGGCCGCCGCGTGCATCCACACCGACCAGGTGACCGGCCGCAGCGCAGCCGAAATCTACGGGGTGGCAACCGAACCCGAGATCGTCGCGGATGACGGCGCCGAGCGGCCGGTGGTGCTCGCGGTCAACGACCTCGTCAAGACGTTCAAGCTCAGTGGCGGGTTGCTGCGGCGCAACGTCGGCGAGCTGCGTGCCGTCGACGGCGTCAGCCTGCAGCTGCGGCAGGGCCGGACCCTGGGCATCGTCGGTGAATCGGGCTCCGGCAAGACCACCACGCTGCACCAGATCCTGAATCTGACCGCGCCGCAATCGGGTTCGATCACGGTGCTCGGCCAGGACGTGGCCGGCCTGACCCGCGACACGCGCCGCGAACTGCGCGGCGACCTGCAGGTGGTGTTCCAGGACCCCGTGGCGGCGCTGGACCCGCGGCTTCCGGTGTTCGACGTCCTGTCCGAACCCTTGCGGGTCGGCGGTTTCGACAAGAACCGGATCGACGACCGCGTCACCGAACTGCTCGGCATCGTCGGGCTGCGGCACGAGGACGCCGCCCGCTACCCTGCCGAGTTCTCCGGTGGCCAGAAGCAGCGCATCGGCATCGCCCGGGCCCTGGCGCGTCAGCCCAAGATCCTGGCGCTCGACGAACCGGTGTCGGCGCTGGACGTCTCGATCCAGGCCGGCATCATCAACCTGCTGCTGGACCTGCAAGAGCGTTTCGACCTGTCGTATCTGTTTGTCTCGCATGACCTTTCGGTGGTCCGCCACTTGGCCCACACCGTGGCCGTGATGTACAAGGGCGCCGTCGTCGAACAGGGCGATGCCGCACAGGTTTTCAGCGCTCCGCAGGACCCGTACACCCAGCGGCTGCTCGATGCCGTACCGCAGCCGGGAGGGGAATGATGACGTCCCGTCGCAGTCAACTGGTGGTGGCCCTCATCGCCCTGATCGCCCTGATGGCCGGCTGCTCGAGCGAGTACCGCGGGTCCAGCGCCGGCGCACCGAAACTCGGTGCGGCCAACGACCTCAACCCACACGACCCCGCGACCCTGAGGGAAGGCGGCAATCTGCGGCTGGCGCTCACCGCGTTCCCGGACAACTTCAACACGCTGAACATCGACGGCAACACCGTCGACACCGCCGCGATCCTGCGGCCCACGCTGCCCCGGGCATTCATCGTCGGACCCGACGGTTCGACCACCGTCAACCACGACTACTTCACGGACATCCAGCTCACCGGCACCAATCCGCAGGTCGTCACCTACACCATCAACCCCAAGGCCGTCTGGAGCGACGGCGCCCCGATCACCTGGGAGGACATCGCCGCCCAGGTCACCGCGACGACCGGCAAAGACCCCCGGTTCCAGATCGCGAGCCCCAACGGCAGCGAGCGGGTGGCCTCGGTGACCCGCGGCGTCGACGACCGACAGGCCGTCATGACCTTCGCCCGCCCGTATGCCGACTGGCGCGGCATGTTCGCGGGCAACGGCATGCTGCTGCCCAAGGTCTCGACGACCGATCCCGAGGTGTTCAACAAGGGGCAGCTGAACAGGCCCGGGCCGTCGGCCGGCCCGTTCGTCGTCTCGAACGTCGACCGCGGCGCGCAGCGAATCACGCTGACGCGCAACCCGAAATGGTGGGGCGCCCGGCCGCTGCTGGACAGCATCACGTTCCTCGTGCTCGACGACGCCGCGCGTATCCCGGCGCTGCAGAACAACGCCATCGATGCCACCGGGCTGGGCTCGATCGACGACATGGTGCGTGCCCGACGCACGAAAGGTGTCGACATCCGCACCGCGCCGGGGCCCACCTGGTCGCACCTGACCTTCAACGGCGCGCCCGGCTCGCCGCTCGCCGACCCCGCACTGCGCCACGCCGTCGCCATGGGCATCGACCGGAAGACCATCGTGACGGTCCTGCAGCACGGTCTGGTGGACAACCCGGTGCCGCTCAACAACCACATTTACGTCGCGGGGCAGGCGGGCTACCAGAACAACAGCGGCGGGACGCCTTTCGACCCGGAGGCGGCACGGCGGGAACTCGACGCGCTGGGCTGGAAGCTGCCCGCGGGCCGCTCGGTGCGGGAGAAGGACGGCAAGCCGTTGAAGGTGCGGATCGTCTTCTACGACGCCCCGAGCGGCCGGCAGATCGGGCAGCTGACGCAGAAAACCCTCGCCGATATCGGCGTCAAGCTGGAACTCGTGGTGTCCTCCGGCGCAGACTTCTTCAGCCAGTACATCATTCCGAGTAACTTCGATATCGCCGCCTTCGCCTGGCAGGGCGACGCCTTCCCCTTGAGCGGTCTGACCCAGATCTATGCCTCGGGCGGCGAGAGCAACTTCGGCAAGATCGGCACGCCCGAGATCGACGCCAAGATCGAGCAGACGCTCGACGAACTCGATCCCGTCAAGGCACAGGCCCTGGCCAACCAGCTGGACCGCATGCTGTGGGCCGAAACGTTCAGCCTGCCGCTCGCGCAATCCCCCGGAAATGCGGCGGTCCGAAGCACTTTGGCCAACTACGGCCCAGCTGGGCTGGGTGACCTGAACTACATGACGATCGGCTTCACCAAGTCCTGAGCTGCCTGATGGCCCGTGGCAGCCCGGCCGGCACCAGCGACTCGGCGGCCGCGGCCGTCGCGATGCCCTTGACCATCAGGCGCACCGTGAAGTCCGGCGGCATATTGTCCAATTCCGTTGCCCGGTCCGGCAATTCCGCATATTCGCCGGCACACACGGCAGTGGCGATGGTCAGTGCCGCACCCTCACGCATGTCGAGCACGCTATGTCCGGCGCTGGGCAGTTCCAGCAGCACAGCGTCCGGAATCAGGTCGGCGACCCGCTGGGCGATGGCCGGCGGCGTGATCAAGTCCCGGCCGCCGGAGATCACCACGGTGGGCCAGTCGAATCCCGGCATCGCGGCCACCAGGTCGAAAGGTTCGGCAACGAAATCGGGGTCGCCGGTGGCCGATTCGCGGTATGCCAGCGCCGGGTCGAGCGGCAGACCGTCGGGCTCGGGGGCATAGTTGAGCTCCTGGTAGCCGATGTGCTCGACCAGGTCGGGCTCATGCCGGTACGGCGTCTTGCTCTCGAACAGCAGCTTGGTGCTGTGCCCGATGGCGCCCCAGAGGAGCCCGCGTCCGGTGAGCAGCAACTCGAGCTGTTGCTCCAGCACTTCCGGGCCGACCAGGCCGTACAGACCCGTCGCCAGTTGCACGACCCAGGGCGTCAGCTGCCCGTCGGCGGCCAGGTCCCGCACCCTCTTGGCGAGCCCCTCCGTCGCCGGTTCGGTGCCGTCCCACAGCACGGCCCGGGTGGCCTCGCGCACCGCGTCGATGTCGTCGGCGCACAGCAGCGGTGAGTCCAGCACCATGGCATGCACGCGGGCGGGATGGCGCACGCCGACGCCGGCGGCCAGGTAGCTGCCGTAGGACGTGCCGTAGATCACCGCGGACTCGACGCCGGCGTCGTCCAGGACCGCCGCGATGTCGTCGACCGCGGCCTCGATGGTCAGCGCCTCAGTGGGCAGGTCGGCGCCGTCGTCGTCGTGTCGGGACATGCCGACGCCCCGGTGCTCGACCATGATGACGTCCAGACCGGCGGCCGTCGCCCGGCGGCGCAAATTGCGGTAGTGCCCGATGGACGCCGCACCCGGCCCGCCCGGAATGACCACCAGCGGATGCTCGCTGAGCGGCCCGGTCCGCACGTAGAACAGATCGAATTCCTCTGCGCCACTTGACCGGACGGGTCGCCGCACCGACCGTACCCCCGGCAGCGCCGCGAGCTTGTCGTGCGCCTTGCGGCGCTTGGCGTTCATGGTCATCGACACTCATTCTGCCGCGTTTGGTTCGGCGCGAGCGTAAGCCGTGCCTGTGACTGTCCTGGTACGTAGAACTGGGACATGACCATCCTCGACCTCCCCGACACGACAACGTGGACCGACCTGCTGGCCGATATCGCAGCGGGCGCCAAAGACCGCGATCTGGACGACGTGAATCCATTCGACCAGGTGGCCGCGCTCAAGCGGGCCGGATTCGGCACCCTGCGCCTGCCCACCGAGCTGGGCGGAGCCGGACTCACGGTGCCGCAACTGTTTTCCGCCGTCATCGACGTCGCCCGCGCCGATCCGGTGGTGGCGCACATCTTCCGTACGCATTTCTGGTTCGTCGAGGAGCGGCTGCGCACCCTGGACCAGCCCGGGTCCCGGGCCTGGCTGGACAAGGTGGCCAACGGCAAGGTGTTCGGCAATGCGTTCAGTGAGAAGGGCTCCCACGCGGTGGGCAGCCTGGTGTTCAACACCCGCTTGACGCCGGGCCACGACGGCGGATTCATCTTGACCGGCGAGAAGTTCTACAGCACCGGAACCCTGTTCTCGGACTACCTGACCGTGACAGCGACCACCGATCATGATTCGGTGGCGACCGTCATCGTCCCGGCCGATCGCGCCGGCGTGACGATCATCGACGACTGGGACGGTTTCGGTCAGCGCCGTACCGGCACCGGCACCACGCGGTTCCAGGACGTGACGGTGCTGCCCGACGAAGTGCTCACGGACACGCGGTACGACGCCGAGCCCGTGCCGTCGGTGCAGTACACCCTGTTGCAGCTGTACATCCACGCCGTGGTGGCCGGAATCCTGGAGAACATCGTGGACGACGGGATCACGCTCCTGCGGTCTCGCGAGCGCAGCTTCAGCCACGCCTCTGCCGCATCACCGACCGACGACCCGCTGCTGCAGCGCCAGCTCGGCGAACTGGCCAGCTCCGCCTACATCGCTCGGGCCGCAGTGCTGGATGCGGCGGCGGCGATCGGAGCGGCCATCGATTCGACCGGTCCGGACGGTGTGCCCGACGCGGCACTGGTCGCGACGGCCCAGCTGCAGGCGGCGAAGGTGAAGGTGCACCTGGACGACATCGCGCCGCGCGCCGCCACCAAGCTCCTGGAGCTCGGCGGTGCCAGCGCGGCCAGCCGGCAACGCAACCTCGACCGGCACTGGCGCAACATCCGCACCATCACGCTGCACAACCCCGTCGGTTACAAGGCTCGGGTGGTCGGGCAGAACCTGTTGCACGGCACCGCGATTCCCGCCAACGCCTACTTCTGACCTCAGGCGGTGATGAGGTCGGCGGCCTTCTCACCGATCAGCACGCTCGGGGCGTGAGTGTGGCCCCGGATGATGGTCGGCATCACCGATGCATCGGCGACCCGCAGCCCCGCAACCCCACGGACGCGGAGCTGCGGGTCGACCACGCTGGCCTCGTCGCTGCCCATCCGGCACGTGGTGGTCGGGTGATACAGCGTGTGCGACGTGGTGGCCAGTGCCAGCTCCAGCGTGCGGTCGTCGAGATCGTGCGCACCCACCGGGCGGGCGATGTCGCCGAGCAGTCCCTTCAGCGCCGGGGCCTGGGTCATGTCCGCCAGCATCCGCAGGCCCGCCAGCAGTGCCTTGCGGTCCGCACCCTCGGGGTCGGACAGGTAGCGCGGGTCGATGATCGGCTTGGCCAATGGATCGGCCGAGGCCAGCCGTATGGTGCCGGTGCTCTTGGGCTTCACCAGGATCGGCCCCATCGCCACCGCGTCGCGCGGGTAGGCGTCGCCGATGCCCTCGTCGAAGAACGGTGCCGGGGCGAAGATCAGCTCGATGTCGGGCTGCGCGAGTTCAGGATCACTGCGGACGAAGCCATATGCCTCACCGACGTTCGAGGTCAGCATGCCGCGGCGGCGGGCCAGGTAGTTGAGCAGCTGCACCGGTTTTTCCGCGCTGATCAGGGTCTCGCAATTGGCGTCGAACCCGAGCAGTACCACCAGGTGGTCCAGCAGGTTCGACCCGACGCCCGGCGCGTCGTGGACCACGTCGATGCCGTGCTCGGCGAGATGTTCGCGCGGACCGATGCCGGACAGCATCAGCAGCTGCGGGCTGTTGATCGCGCCGCCGGACAGGATCACCTCACGGCGCGCCCGGACGATCTGACGACGGCCGTCCGCCTCGTACTCGACGCCGACCGCCCGGCCGTCCTCGATCAGCACGCGGGTCGCCGTCGCGCCGGTGCGCAGATGCAGGTTCGACCTGCGCAGCGCCGGCCGCAGATAGGCGTCGGCGGTGCTCCACCGCGCGCCGCGGCGCTGACACACCCGGGTCTCGACGAACCCCTCGTGACCGGACTGCTCGGCGGCCTCCAGCCACGCGGCCGTGACGCCGCGCGGGCTGCGCTGCGGGCTGAGCACCAGCGGCCCGGCCTCGATCCGGTCGAAATACTTCTTCACGGCCGCGTACGACCACTCTTCGCCGGCGAGCTCACCCCACTCGTCGTAATCCGCGGGCAGGCCGCGCACCCACATCATGGCGTTCATCGACGACGAGCCGCCGAGGGTCTTGCCGCGCGGCCAGTAGATGCGGCGGCCGGCGAGCTCGGGCTGCGGTTCTGTCGAGTAATCCCAATCGAACTCGCCGCGGAACAGCTTCGCGAAAGCCGCCGGGATACGGATGAACTGGTTCTTGTCGACGGCCCCGGCCTCCAGCACCACCACCTGCGCGGTGCCGTCGGCACTCAGTCGATCAGCCAGCACCGCACCGGCCGAGCCGGTCCCCACGACGACGAAGTCAGCGATCACCGCCGCAGTCTGTCACGAAACGCGGCCTACCCGGGGCCTAAGCGGTGAGCTCGATGCGCGTCGCGTCGCCGACGCTGGCATAACGCTCGGGGCTGCAGGTCAGCACGATCACCTGGCCGTCGCCGCCGACCGCGTCGAACACCTCACCCATGCGCGTCAACCGGCCCGCATCGGTGAACCCCAGTGCGTCATCGATGATCACCGGGACGGTGTCCTCCTTGGCCACCAGCGCCGCGCCGGCCAGCCGGGCGACGATCCCCAGCTGTTCCTTGGCCCCACCGGAGAGGCTCTCGTACGGCACGGTGGTGCCCGCGACGGTGCGACTGCAAATTCGCAGATCACTGTCGACCTCGACGGCGAAGCTGTCCCCGAACACGATGCGCCCCAGCCGTTCCACCTCGGTGCGGAACGGTGCCACGTACCGCTGCCGGGCCTGCTCACGGTGCCGGCCCATCACCGTCCGCAGCAGTTCAGCGGCCCGGGCTCGACGCCCCACCGCTGCATGCTCGGACTCCGCATGCCGCAGCGCGATCTCGGCGGCATCGAGCTGGCTCTGGCGGCCCTGTGTCCCGTACACCTTCAATTGCGCTGCCACATCCCGCAATTGGTCATCGAGTTCGCGGCGCCGAGTACCGAGCCGGGCCGAATCCGCGGTGGCCGCCGCCAGTTCCGCGTCGACGGCGTCGGGCGCGGCGGCAGCCAGCGCCGCGGCGAGTTCCTGTTCGCGCGCGGTGGCCGCGGCAGCCTGCTCCCCCAGCGCCGCGACGCGCTGGGTCAAGGCCGCGTCGTCCTCCAGTTCGCGCTGCCGGGTCAGTCGCTCCGTGGCCTCGGTGAGCGCGGCCGTCGCCGCCGTCACCTTCTCGCGGGCGACCGTCGCCGCGGTCAACGCGGCCGCCACCGCGGCGGCCGCGGCGGTGGCCGTGTCGCGGCATTGCTCGTACTCGGTTGTCGCCCGGCGCTGTTCGGCGTCGGCGGCTTCCAGCTCGGCTCGTGCCGCCCCGACGTCGATGGCGTCGGTGTCGCCCAGTTGCTCCCGCAGCCCCGCCAGCCGAGCCGCGAGCGCCTCGACCGTGTCGGCGCCCAGCAGCGTCTGCCGGGTGACGGTCAGCCGATCACGCTCGGCTTCGAGTTCGCGCCGCCGGGCGTCCAGGGCCCGCGCGGCCTCGACGTCAGCCACCCCGTGTGGCTGGAGCGCAGCCGCCAGCGCAGTGCGCGCCGCGTCGAGAACGGCGCTGGTGTCCGCGGCCGGGGTACCGGGCAGCACCCGCACCGTCACCAGCCCGGGGAGTTCGACATCGGTCCGGCCGCCCGCGCTCGTGACCCACTCCGACCCGGCGGACAGCGTCACGTCCTGGTCACCCACGCGCAGCTCGACGTCGCCGTGAGCCACCAATTCGATTCGCGCCGAGGCGAGTTCAGCGGCCGCGGCAGCCCGGTCCACCGCGGCGGCGGCGGTTTCGATGGCCCGCATGCCCGCCGCGGTCAGCGTGATCTTGCCCAGCTGATCGGCCACCGCCGCCAGTTCGTCGGCGGCAACCTGCACCCGCTCCAGCAGGCCGGACAGCCGAACCGCCTCAGCGCGCTGGGACAGTTGGTCCACCACCTGCCGCGCCGCATCCAGGCGGACACGACCGGCCTCCACCACGGACCGCGCCACCGCCACGGCGGTGTCGGCGGCCTGCTGCAGCTGCGCCGCGGCCACCTGCTGTTGCGCGGCGTGCTCGGCGGCGGCGGTCAGTTCACCGATGCCGGCGGTCCGCTGTTCGACGTCGGCCTGCAGCCGCTGCCGCTCGTCGAGAGCACTGCGTGCTGCCGTCGCGGTCGCCACCGCCGCCTGCGCCTGCACGCGTGCCTGGGCAAGGTCGTCGCGGACTCGAGCCACCGCAGTGGCCGCTTCCCGAGCCGCCGCCAGCCGCACCTCGGCGGCCGCCAGTTGCTCAGTGGCCGTTACCAATTCCTTCGCCAGCTCGCCGTGGCGGCGGACCGCCTCGTCGACCTCGGCCACCGCGGCGGCACGCGCCGAGACCTCCGCCTGCGCGGCCTTCAGGCTTTTTGTTGCCTCGGCCCACACACCGGTGGGGCGGCCGGTCTGCGTGAAGTACTTCAAGAACTCGGCGTCGATCCGGTCGACCAGCAGCGGCTCGTTGCCCGACAGCGCGCCCTCGAGTGCACCGGCCTGGCCGGCCGCGACATCGAGTGCCCGAGCCAGCGCGTCGCATCCGGCGAGGTCGACCGGCACCGTGGCGGCAGACTGCAGAATGCGCTGGGCCCGCCACAGTTCGGTGTCGACCGTCTCCTCCAACATCGCCCGCACCCGGTCGTGCGCCTCGTCGCCGGTGAGCTGCTCGCGGCGCGGCGCGAGGATGGTCAGCCGGGTCTCGGCCTTCTTGTGGAACCGCTTGTAATACTCGAACCGGTAAGGGCCGGTGGAGATTTCGGCCGTCACCTCGGCGCCCACGTCAGCATGCGTCGGCTTGACCTGCTTGACCTCTTTCTTGGTCGAGCGGTCCTTGGACTCCAGCAGCAGATCGAGCGCCTCGATCATGGAGGACTTGCCGATCTCGTTGGCGCCGGCGACCACCACCACGCCGCGCTCGGGAAATTCGATCTCGCGGTGGGTGATGCCGCGGTAGTTGGTCAGGACCAGCCGGTGCAACTTCATGCCGCACTCCCCCGATCGACCAGGCGCAGCAGCAGCGCGAGCGCCGCGCGTGCGTCGTCGGCGTCGTCGCCCGAAGTGCTTGCGGTGCCGACCAATTCGTCGACCGCCGCCGCGGCGAACCCACCGATGCCCAGGTCCGAGAATTCGCCGTCCGCCGGGACCACGACGAGGTCGGTGTGTCGTTCCCACGTCGTCAGCGCGGCGAACAGGCGCGCGTAGCGGTCGAGGCAGGCATCGAGGGTGGCCTTGTCGGAGATGGTCAGTGAGCCGGTCAGCGCCAACCGGACGACGGTGCGCTCCTTGTCCGGCAGGCCGTCGAGGTTCAGGTCCAGATCGGCGATATCGCGATCCGTGTCGACGATCCGGCGCAGCGTGACGAACCGCCACTGCCCCACCCGGCGGGACTCGACCGTGACCGACTGATCCGTGTCATCGACGTCGACCACCAGGACGTGGCCCGAATCCGCTTCGATGTCATCGTAATTGGTCACTTCGGGCGCACCGGAGTACCACACCCGGCCGGTGCTGCCGACCTCGGTGCGAGAGTGCTTGTCCCCCAACGCCACATAGTGGACCGCGCCCCGCCGTACCGCGGCCTCGACGGTGTCCAGCCGGATCAGTGCCGGTTTCGTGGGATCGGGATCGAGGACGTCGACCCCGCCGTGCCCCACCACGATTCGGGTGATGCCGTCGGCCGGCAGGTCGGCCACCGCGTCGCCCGTCAGGTCCGTGGTGGGCGCCTTGGAGCGCCACGGCGCGCCGACGATCTGCACCCCGGGCCGCAGATCGTGTACGCCGTCGAGCACCGTGACGTTGGGCGGGCATTCGGCCAGGAACAGCGTGCTGGTGTACACCGACGCCGGATCCAGCGGATCGTGGTTGCCCGGCAGCAGGAACACCGGAATCTTGATGGCGCGCATGGCCTCCAGCGACAGGCTGACCTCACGCGGATCGAGCTGGTTGTGCTCGAAGACATCCCCCGCCACGACGACGAACTCGGCACCCACCTCGGTGCACAACGCCCCGAGGCGCGCCACGGCGTCACGACGTGCGGCCGAGTAGCGCGGCTGCGCCTCACCGCCCAGGAAATGCCGGGTCATACCGAGCTGCCAGTCGGCGGTGTGGACGAAACGCATGCGGCGAGTGTAAAACCCGGCACTGACAACTCCGGGGATCTACGGTGGGCGGGTGACGGGAACCCGAACATTGATCCTGCTGCGGCACGCGAAATCCGACTACCCCGGCGGGGTCGCCGACCACGACCGGCCGCTCGCCAAGCGCGGTGTCCGCGAAGCGGCACTGGCGGGCGACTGGATTCGGGAACATCTCCCGGCCGTCGACGCCGTCCTCTGCTCGACCGCCACCCGAACCCGGCAGACGCTCGAACGCACCGGCATCACCGCACCCGTGACCTATGTCGAACGCCTCTACGACGCGACGGCCGGCATCGCCATCGAAGTCATCAACGGCGCGCCGGAGGCGGCGAACACGGTGCTGGTGATCGGCCACGAACCGGTCATGTCGTCGCTCGCGCTGAGTTTGGCGTCGCTCGACACGAGCGACCCTGACGCCGCCGGCCAGATCGCGATGAAGTACCCGACGTCAGCTATCGCGGTTCTGCACACCGACCGGCACTGGTCGCAGCTGGAGCTGCGCAGCGCCACGCTGGACCAGTTCCACATCCCCCGTTAGGAGTTGGTGGCGAGCGTCAGCTCCATCAGTTTGGTGGCCATTCCGCAGGTGTCCGCGCCCGGCCCCTGCGGATTGACCCACCAGCCCACGACACCGGCAGCGTCACTGGCCACGCCGCACGAACCGTTGGGGTCGTTCGGATGCATGATGATCGACTTCACGCCGGCGATCGCTTTGGACTCGTACTTGTAGTTCAGATGCTGGGCGACCTTGGTCTCCTCATCGAGGCTGCCCTGCTCGTACCAGAACCGGGTGATGTCGATGAGGCCCGCGGACTGGTTCAGCGCCTGCCACCGGCACACCGCACCCACGAAGGTGCTCTGGATGTCCAGCGGATCCGCGCCAACCGTCTTGGCCAGCACGTCATTGGTCAGCACGTCGCACTCTTTGAGCAGGTTCGGGTACGAATCCGCCGAATGCTCGCTGCCGCCGCCGGCGCCTTCTTTCATCGCGGTGCCCTCGACCGAGCGGGCGCAACCCACCAGCGCCAGCGCCGACATCACGGCGACCGCTCCAGCCAGTTTCCGTCGTGTCATTTCGCGTTCGCAATCGATTGCCGGGCCAGTTCCTTGGCGATGTCGCACGGTTCGGGGAACGGCTTCTGGGAGAAGCTGATGGACCATTCGATGAAGTCGTCGTCGAACTGGATGCCGACCTCACACAGGCTCTTGCCGATCATCGGGTCCTCACCGAGCGCGACGAAACCGGAGTGGCCGTTGATGTTGATGTCGCTGACGTCGGCCCGTGTCCGTTCCTCGGTCTTGCGTTCGCGGCCGATCGGGCTGCCGCGGTACCAGGTGAAGGAGAAGTGCGGGCCGAGGATGCCACCGTTGACCAGCCACTGGCACCCCACGGAGTTCTTCGCGGTGTTCACGAGGCCGGTGACCTGGGTCAGCTGGCTGACGGTCTGATCGCTGACGCCGCCGCACACCGGGAACATCGGGCCGTGCTTTGCCGGGCCCGAGGCAGCGGGGCCCGACTGGCCGCCCGCCTGAGCGGTGCCGCCGTTGCCGTCGTCCGAGCAGGCGGACATCGCCGGAATCATCGCCGCGGCAAGCACGGTCGCGGCGGCAGTCTTCACCTGTCTGCGGGTCACGCCATGCACTGTAGCGGCAGGTTCTGAGGTCAACCACCGACATGCCGACTGACCTGGTCTTTCTATAAGCATTCCCGGGTGTGCCACAGTAACCGCATGCTCTGGGCACTGCTGCGGCAGTACACGAGGCCGTATCGGCGGCAGCTGACGGTGGTGGCGACGCTGCAACTGATCAGCACGCTGGCCTCGCTGTATCTGCCGACGCTCAACGCCCGCATCATCGACCACGGCGTGGCGCGCGGCGACACCGGTGTGATCGGGCGGCTCGGCGCCGTCATGCTCGCCGTCAGTGCGATGCAGGTCCTGTGCGCCATCGGCGCGGTCTACTTCGGTTCCCGCGCCGGCATGGGCTTCGGCCGCGACCTGCGCTGGGCCGTGTTCCGCCAGGTGCTCGGCTGGTCCAATGCCGAAGCCGTGCGGTTCGGGGCGCCGACGCTGATGACGCGCACCACCAATGACGTCCAGCAGATCCAGGTACTGGTGCAGATGACCTGCACCATGCTGATCACCGCGCCGATCATGTGCATCGGCGGCATCGCGATGGCCGTGCACCAGAACGCCGGCCTGTCGTGGCTGCTGCTCGTCAGCGTGCCGGTGATGGCGGTGTGCAACTACCTGATCATCTCCCGGCTGCTGCCGCTGTTCCGCCGCATGCAACGGTTGATCGACAACATTAATCGGGTGCTGCGCGAACAACTCACCGGCATTCGCGTGGTTCGGGCCTTCTCGCGCGACGACGCCGAACGCGCCCGGTTCGCGGACGCCAATCACGACCTGACCGACACCACGCTGACCGTCGGGCGGTGGCAGGCACTGATGCTGCCCGCGACCACTCTCGTGGTGAATCTGTCCAGCGTTGCGGTGATCTGGTTCGGCGGCATCCGCATCGATCACGGCCAGATGCAGGTCGGCTCGCTGATCGCGTTCCTCTCGTACTTCATGCAGATCCTGATGGCCGTGCTGATGGTGACCATCGTGCTCGTGATCCTGCCGCGGGCGTCGGTGTGCGCCGAGCGGATCACCGACGTGCTCGTCACCGAGCCGACGATCGTGTCGCCCGCTGTGCCCGTGGTACCGGAGGTCCGGCGCGGGGAGGTACGGGTGGAAGCAGCCACCTTCGGGTACCCCGCCGCCGACGACCCTGTGCTGCACGGCGTTTCACTGACCGCTTCACCCGGGACGGTGACGGCCGTCGTGGGATCGACCGGCTCCGGAAAGTCGACACTGATGGCGCTGCTGTGCCGGATGTACGACGTCACGTCCGGCTCCGTGATGGTCGACGGCGTCGACGTCCGGGACTACGACCCCGAACAGCTGTGGTCGATGATCGGGGTGGTGCCGCAGCGCGGGCACGCGTTCTCCGGCACGGTCGCCGACAACCTGCGGTTCGGCAAGGCCGATGCGACCGAAGACGAGATGTGGGCGGCGCTCGGTGTCGCGTCGGCCGATTTCGTGGCGGACCACCCCGAGGGGCTGGGCATGCCCGTCGCACAGGGCGGCACGAACTTCTCCGGTGGACAGCGCCAGCGCCTCGCCATCGCCCGCGCAGTCGTACGGCGGCCCGCGGTGTACCTGTTCGACGACGCCTTCTCCGCGCTGGACGTCCACACCGACGCCCGGGTGCGGGACGCGTTGTCCGCGGTGGCTGCCGAGGCCACGGTGATCATTGTCGCCCAGCGCCTTTCGACGGTCGCCGCCGCCGATCAGATCGTCGTACTCGACAACGGCCACGTGGTGGGCGTCGGCACGCATTCCGAACTGATCGAGTCGTGCCCGGTGTACCGCGAATTCGCCGACTCGCAAGCGGTTGTGGCCGGAGGCCTGGCGTGACCCGGCCGCCGTCGGCCGCCATGCTGGCTTCGGGTCAGCGGTCCGAGAACTTCCGCGGTACGGCGCTGCGGTTGGTGAAACAGCTGGCACCGCAACGCGGTCGGGTGATCGTGGTGATGCTGTTGGGCATCGCCGGGATCGCCGCGGGCGTGATCGGACCGCGCATCCTGGGCCATGCCACCGACCTGTTGTTCAACGGGGTTCTGGGCCGCGGGCTGCCAGCGGGCATCAGCCGTGAGCAGGCGGTGGCAGCGGCGCGGGCCCGGGGCGACAACACCTTTGCCGACCTGCTCGCCGGGTCCGACGTCGTTCCGGGACAGGGCGTGGACTTCACTGCGATCGGCCACGTGCTGACGCTCGCGCTGCTCCTGTATCTGGTTTCTGCGGTGATGGTGTGGACCGAGGCACGACTGCTCAACACCATCGTGCAGCGCACCATGTTCACGCTGCGCTCCCACGTCGAGGACAAGATTCACCGGCTGCCGTTGTCCTACTTCGATTCCCGGCCCCGTGGGGAGATTCTCAGCCGCGTCACCAACGACATCGACAACGTCCAGACGTCGTTGACGATCACCGTCAGCCAACTGCTGACCTCGGCGCTGACCGTGGTGGCGGTGCTGGCGGCGATGATCTGGATTTCGCCGCTGCTGGCGTTGATCACCGTGCTGACGGTGCCGTTCACCTTGCTGGCGACGCGCATCATCACCAAGCGATCGCGACAACAGTTCATGGCGCAGTGGCGCAACACCGGCCGGCTCAACGCCCACATCGAAGAGACCTACAGCGGCTTCACCGTCGTCAAGACATATGGCCACCGGGCACTCGCCGAGGAGAAGTTCCGCGAACTGAATGACGATGTGTACCAGTCGAGTTTCGGGGCGCAGTCACTGTCCGGACTGGTCTCCCCGATCACGACGTTCATCGGCAACGTCAGCTATGTCGGCGTCGCGGTGGTCGGCGGTATCCAGGTGGCGACCGGGCAGATCAGCCTGGGCAGCATCCAGGCATTCATCCAGTACGTGCGGCAGTTCAACCAGCCCTTGACCCAGATCGCGTCGATGTACAACACCATGCAGTCCGGGATGGCCAGCGCCGAGCGGGTTTTCGAGTTCCTGGATGCTGACGAAGAGGCCGGAGCTGGACCGGCACTTGGCCGTGTTTCGGCCGTGCCGGACCGGGGCTCGGTTGCGGCGGACCGGGGCTCGGCTGCGGCCGACCGCGGTTCGGTTGCACCCGGCCCTGGCGGAGCCGCGGCCGGCAGTTCCGCGGCTCCGCCGGACCTCGTCGAGTTCGAGCGGGTCAACTTCTCCTACGTACCCGGGACCCCTGTCATCGAGGACCTGTCGTTCGTCGCCGAACCGGGCACCACCGTGGCCATCGTCGGGCCGACCGGAGCCGGAAAGACCACGCTGGTAAATCTGCTGATGCGGTTCTACGAGCCGGATTCCGGCCGAATCCTCCTGGGCGGCCGCGACATCGCGACGATGAGCCGCGCCGAGCTGCGGTCGCGCATCGGCATGGTGCTGCAGGACACGTGGCTGATTGCCGGCACCATCTACGACAACATCGCCTACGGACGTCCGGACGCCACCGAGGCCGAGGTGATCGAGGCTGCTCGTACCGCGCGCGTCGACCACTTCGTGCACACGCTGCCGAACGGGTACCAGACGCGGCTCAACGAGAACGGCGTGAACATCAGCGCCGGCGAGAAGCAGCTGATCACCATTGCCCGCGCGCTGGTCCGGCAACCCCAGCTGTTGATCCTCGACGAGGCCACCAGTTCCGTCGACAGCCGCACCGAGCTGCTGATCGCCCAAGCCACCGCGGAGCTGCGCCGTAATCGGACCAGTTTCATTATCGCGCACCGGCTTTCCACCATCCGAGATGCCGATCTGATCCTCGTGGTGCAGGCCGGGCGCATCGTCGAGCGTGGGTCCCACGACGAGTTGCTCCAGCGACGCGGGGCCTACTGGAAGATGACGCAGGCCTGACGGTCGCGGGCTAGGTCCACCCACCGGGCATCCCTCCCACCGAAGGTTCCCTGTGTTCAGCCGGTGCGCGGGCCTGCCACTCCGCCGCTGAAGAGGCAGGCCCGCGATGTGTTGTCACTGTTGAGTTGTCAAGGTGCGCAATGCTTTAGGTGTTATGCGGCTGTGTCGAGGCGCATGGTGCGGCGGTTGTATGCGGGGATCGGTTTTCGTTGCGGGTCGACGGCCGCGGGTGGGACGAGCCAGGGGTGTTTGTCCAGGCCCACGACGACGTCCCAGCCGTCGTGGTGGACGTTGGCGTGGCAGGCCGGGCACAGCAGGCAGCCGTTGGCTAGTGATGTCTCACCGTGGTGGGTCCAGTGGATGATGTGGTGGGCGTGGGTGCGTCCGGGTGGGGCGCCGCATTTGATGCAGCACTGATCCCGCAGATACAGCGCTTTGCGCAGGTGCGCCGGGAACAGGCGTTTCTCTCGGCCCATATCGAGGGGTACGTGTTCGCCGTCGACGATCATGGTGGTGACGGTGGTGTCGCAGCAGATTCGTTCCAGGGTCATGGTGCTGATCGACCCGATGAATTCCAGCGTGGCCAAATCCGGGGCATCCGCCGGGACGGTCACCAGTAGCTGCGTGCGCGGGGCCGAGGCGGTGTCGCCGCCGCGGGCGGCGATGTCCAGCACCGCTTCCAGCGCGTCGGCCCGCCGCCTGCCCGCCGTGCGGGTGTCGGGGCTGCCGTCGGGTTCGGGCCGCGGTGCCGAGTGTTCCTCGATCGCTGCGACCAGCTTGGCGCCCACCTCCACGTCCAAGTCCGCGCGCACCTGCACCCGACCATCGGAGGTGACGCGGTGCTCGACGGTGTTGACCGACCGGTCCTCCGCGGCCGGCAACCCACCTTCGGCGGCCGCATGCCGGTTCCCCAAACGGCGGGCGCGGGCCCCGATGTCGGCGGGCGTCGCCCCGG
Organism: Mycobacterium sp. SMC-13; assembly: GCF_045311035.1. NCBI lineage: Bacteria > Bacillati > Actinomycetota > Actinomycetes > Mycobacteriales > Mycobacteriaceae > Mycobacterium > Mycobacterium sp. SMC-13. The sequence continues at coordinate 191,317 of NZ_JBJIAI010000008.1, read as the reverse complement.
AGAAGAACTGCCCCAACAGATCGGTCACCTGCCCGAACCGGTCTTCCTCGCTCACCTCACCGGGTGCGCGGGCGCGGATGTGGTTGACGCCTTTGACAATCGCATCCACATGCTCCCCCGAGATCGCCCCGTCGGCAGCATGCGCCGCGAGCGTGGGCAATGCCGGCAACGCGCCCGATACCCGGATAAAGCGCTCGGCCACCGACGGGGCACATCCCAACGCCATCAACAACTCCCTCGGCGTCCGCCCCTGCGCCGCCGCCACCCCGCGGCGATCCAACACCCCGGTCAGCATCGCCGCCACATGATCGATCACATTGCGCAGCTTCATCACGCACGTCATCGCCGCCACCGCGTCGTCCCTGGACATGTCGTCGGTGACGGCCACGCCACGCAGGTGATCGAGAAGAGCGTTGAAATCCGGTGCGATTCCCATGCCCAATTGTATCGAACATCTGTTCGAACAGCAAGGAGTTTTCGGCCTACATCAGGACATCGGTGACGGTTCGAGCGATCCCGGAAGGGCAGTTGCGACCGCCGAACTTGGGCTGCGGGGTCCCGTGGCCCGGGCGTGCCGTCGATCCGGCACCGAATGCGCCGATGCCGACGGCAGGATGCGCAGGCGGGCGGCGCGGGAAGACGCGCGGGCGCGAGGTGTCGAATACGCAGGCACAGCAGGGAATTTCACTCGCCTAGAGACCGCGTCGCCACCCACAGACCTACGGCCGATATGGCGTGACCCTCGGCAGCCAGGCAGGTACCGACTCGCAGTAGCGCCGGTACTCGTCGCCGAATTGCCTCAGCAGCGCGGGTTGCTCATAGAAGTAGACGAACGCGGCCGTGCCAAGCACGAAAAAGACTGCATACCAAAGCAGTACCGGCTGGCCGAGGACCAGCGCCTGACCAACGATGACGGCCGCGACCGCGAGGTACATCGGGTTGCGGACGTACCGGTGCGGCCCCGTCACGACCAAGTTCTGCGTCGGCGCGGCCGGCAAGGGCGTGCCGAGCCCATCACTGGCGAATTTGTAGATCGCCGCGAGCAGCACCGGGAGGCCCAGAGCAATCAGCACCACGCCGCCGATCCATGTGCCGGGCACGCCGAACAGGTCACCGATCCGCCGCCAACCGGTCAGCGAATATGGGATCAGGCCGGCCATGGTGCCGGGTACGACGACGGTGAAAACCGCACTGCGCACCAGGCTTTGGCGGCGCAGGGACGCCGTCGAGCCCATGACTCAGGCCGCGAACGCTGCCGTCAGCTGGACCCGGATGACCGGATCGGATTCGAGGCGATGCCGCAGCGCACTCTCGAACTGCCAGATGGACGCGAGGTCGTGGTCCATCCGGCAGTCCACGGCTGCGGCCGTGCCCGACGGCGGCGGGCTGTCCGCGATGTGGTCGGCAACGGGTTCCAGCAGGGTCCGCGGCGCCGCCAGGTAGTAACCGGGATTCGGACCGCCGACCTCGGCCGCGTACAGCAGCCCGTGCTCGGTGATGATGATGTGCGTGGCCAGGACCCGCACCGGCCCATGCCGCTCCGCGGTGCCCCATTCCTCGGCCGCCAACCGTCCCTGGATGGCGTGTAGTCGCACGTCATCCGTGAGGAATTTCGTGAAGTCACCCGGCGCGAGCACCCGGGCCGACGCGAGGTCGGCATTCAGGCTGCCGCACAGCATCTCGCCGATGTAATTGAACAACCGATCGCTCATGACGCGCTCCCATCGGGCCAGTACCTTGAGCCTGCACCCGAGCGGCGGCGAACGTCAATGGTTGATCAGAGTTGCGGACCCTCCGCGCGAAGATCGTCGACCGCCGTCATGGCGTCACGCAGTTTGGCGAGCCACTCCTCGGCATGTTCGCCGACCAACCGGACCGACCACGCCAGCGCATCGGACCGCGACCGGGCCACGCCGGCGTCGACCAGGGTGTCGAGAACCTGACGCTCGGGCTGCTTCAGTCGGGTCATCACCGGAACAGCCAAGTGGGTGAACAGGATTCGCTCCGACTCCCCGACCGACACACCCCAGGCCACTTTGCGGCCGTAGCGGGCCTCGGCCTCGTCGGCGATCCGCATGCGCTCGGCCCGGGTCTCTTCCCGGAACCGCGCCACGCGCCCGGAGGCCCGGGCGGCCGTTTCCGGATTCTCCGGCTCGGGCAGTCGCCCGATCACCACGATCTCCTCGCGGTCCACCGTGACCTCCGGGTCGCCGGCGAACCACTCTTCCGGGAGCCGGCCGGCGAACCAGTCGGCGGCGTCGCCCGCGTCAGGCTGCTGCGCTTGTTGCCAGCCGCCACGGCGGTCCTGGCCTGAATGACGTTGCCTCATGCTTACATGATTACACCGTTACAGCTGTAACGAAACGGCCTTTCACCCCAAGTGAACGTACGCCGCAAAAAGGGGCTATCAGCGCTTACGCAGCAGCGCGGAACCGCCGAAGACGGCCGCCCCGAGCGCCACCAACGCCAGGAACACCGCCCAGCCCGGACTGACGAAGACACCGACCAGGACGATGGCGGCAATCACCGGCGACGCCAGGAACAGCAGCATGCCCGGGTGTTCCTTCGCTACCGCGAGGGCACTCTTCGCCCGGACCGGGTCAATTTCTCTGCGCGCCATGGAACCAGGATGCCACCCGAGGCGACTAAAGGAAGAGATTCAGCCGACACCCGAATCCGAGACCCGAATCACAGCCCTACCTATACCCCCTATGGGTATATACTCCAGGCATGAGTCAGGTACTTGAAGTTCAGGGAATGTCGTGCGGACACTGCGTCGCGTCCATCACCTCAGCTGTCGAGCCGCTGCCCGGCGTAACCGGCGTCGAGGTGGACCTCAAGGCCGGGACCGTACGAGTGGACGGCGAGGCCGATCGGGCCGCCGTTGCCGCCGCCATCGAAGACGCCGGATACGACGTCGTCCAACCAGCATGACCACGTCGGTCACCCTGTCCGTGGGCGGCATGACGTGTGCGTCGTGTGCGGCCCGAATCGAGAAGCGGCTCAACCGGATCGACGGTGTTCACGCCAGCGTGAACTTCGCGACCGAGCAGGCGGCCATCACCTACCCGGACAGCGTGACCACCGACGATCTTGTCGCGGCCGTCGAGGCCACCGGCTACACCGCGAGCGTCGACAAGGCCGATACCCCCGCCGAACCGGCCTACCTGCCGCGCCTGCTGGCGTCACTGGCCCTCACGATCCCCGTCATCGCGCTGTCCATGATTCCGGCCTTGCAATTCCCGCACTGGGCGCTGTGGGCGCTGGCCCTCGCCACCCCCGTGGTGTTCTGGGGCGCCTGGCCGCTGCATCACGCCGCGTGGACCAACCTGCGGCACGGCGCGGCGACGATGGACACCCTGGTGTCGCTGGGTGTGCTCACGTCGTACCTGTGGTCGGTATGGATGCTGGCCATGGGCAGCGACCACCTCTACCTCGAGGTCGCCGCCACCGTCACGACCTTGATCCTGGCCGGCAAGTTCTTCGAGACCCGCGCCAAGCGGCAGTCCGGGGCCGCGCTGCGCGCGCTGCTCGATCTCGGCGCCAAGGACGTCGCGGTGCTCCGTGACGGCTACGAAACCCGGGTGCCCATCGAGGAACTGGCTGTCGGAGATGTCTTTGTCGTCCGCCCGGGCGAGAAGATCGCCACGGACGGCGTGGTGGTGACGGGAACGTCTGCCGTCGACGCGTCGATGTTGACCGGCGAATCGGTGCCTGTCGAGGTCGGCCCCGGCGATCAGCTGGCCGGCGCAACGGTGAATGCCGGTGGGCGCCTTGAGGTCAAGGCCACCCGTGTCGGCGCCGACACACAGCTGGCGCAGATGGCGCGCCTGGTGGCCGATGCGCAGAGCGGCAAGGCCGACGTGCAGCGCCTCGCCGACCGGGTGTCGGCGGTGTTCGTGCCGGTGGTGATCGGGCTGGCGCTGCTGACGTTAATCGGCTGGCTGGTCGCCGGCGGCACGGTGAGTGCCGCGCTGACCGCCGCCGTTTCGGTGCTGATCATCGCGTGCCCCTGTGCCCTGGGCCTGGCCACACCGACGGCCCTGCTGGTCGGCACCGGCCGCGGCGCGCAGCTGGGCATCCTGATCAAGGGCCCGCAAGTACTCGAATCGACCCGCAAGGTCGACACCGTCGTGCTGGACAAGACTGGAACGGTGACGACCGGGAAGATGACGGTGGCGGCAGTACATGCCCAGTCCGACAACGTGTTACGGCTCGCCGGAGCCTTGGAGCACGCGTCCGAACACCCCATCGCCCAGGCCATCGCGACCCGGGCCGCCGCCGACGGGCCGCTGCCGGCGGTCACCGACTTCGTCAACCACGACGGCCGCGGCGTCACTGGCGTAGTCGACGGTCACGAGGTCGCCGTCGGGCGGTACAGCTGGCTGGCCACGGCGGCCACCCCGGAGTTGGAGAACGTTGCGCACACGGCTGAGGCGGAAGGCCGTACCCCGGTGTGGGTCGCGATCGACGGCGCCACAGCCGGCGTCATCGTGGTGTCCGACAAGGTGAAAGACACTGCCGCCGAAGCCATTGCCGACCTCGAGAAGCTGGGACTGACCCCGGTCCTGCTGTCCGGGGACAACGCCCGCGCGGCCGGCGCGGTGGCCGCCGAAGTCGGCATCGCGACGGTGATCGCCGAGGTGCTGCCCGCGGACAAGGTCGACGAGATCAAGCGCCTGCAGGATCAGGGCCGGGTCGTGGCGATGGTCGGCGACGGCGTGAATGATGCTGCCGCCCTTGCCCAGGCCGACCTGGGACTGGCCATGGGTACCGGCACCGATGTGGCGATCGAGGCCTCGGACCTGACCCTGGTCAGTGGCGACCTGCGGGCAGCGGGCGACGCGATCCGGCTGTCCCGCGCCACCCTCAAGACCATCAAGGGCAACCTGTTCTGGGCGTTCGCCTACAACGTCGCGGCGATTCCGCTGGCGGCCGCGGGCATGCTGAACCCGATGATCGCCAGTGCGGCAATGGCTTTCAGCTCACTGTTCGTCGTGAGCAACAGCCTGCGGCTCCGCAGTTTCAAACCGAGCAGGTAACTACCAGATCTTCACCCAGTCGACCAGCATCTCGGCCGGGTACGTTCCCCCTGACGGGTCGCCGCCACCGGACCCGGCGACGGCGAGGCCCAGGATCGGGAACAGCGTGTAGCCGGGGTCGTTGAAGTGCCAGTTGGGCAACGACTTTGCCGGGACATTGAAGTACGGTTGCGCGCCGTCGGTGTAGTCCAGCCAGAACCGCATCCCGGCGTCGTCCCACTGGCAGCGCCAGTTGTGCCAGGCACTGTCCGGCGTGATGTTGTGCGAAACATGTTCGCCGCCATTGAGGTTGACGTGCACGGTCGTACCGTGGGCCCAGCTCCCGTTGCCGTACCACTCCATGATGTCGACCTCGCCGCCGATTCCGGGCGAGTTGTTGGCCAGATACCAGGCCGGCCAGCAGCCCGGCGTCAGGCAGTTGAGCTTGATCCGGGCCTCGAAGGTATGGCCGATGCCGGCCTTGAAGGTGCCGAAAATCTTGCCGCTGTAGTACGTGTTCCCGTCCTTGGCCGCCCGGATCACCAGGTTGGACTTACCGTCCAGGAACAGGTTCTTGCGGTCGTTCCGGTACTGGCCGACGCGTTCGGGCATCTCCCAATACGTCGGGTTCTCCATCGACTCACGGGCCGTCGCGATCTCCCATTTCGAGGTGTCGGGCGACGATCCGGCAGGGCCGTCGAAGTTGTCCTCGAAGATGAGTTTTCCGGGCGTATCAGCGTGGGCCTCGGCCCTGGGAAGCGTGGCGGCCAGCAGGCCCAGCCCCGCCATCGACAGCATGCTGCGACGATCAATGTCTGGCATGCCTACCCATGTAAGCCGCGTCTCGGCCTTCGTGCAAGCCGGTATACGAGGGGCATCGGTGCCGCGGTTACTCCACGCCGCGGCGGGCGCGGAACAGTTTCACCTCGTCACGGATGCCTTTGAGCCGTCGTGCACCGGCGAAAGACCACTCGAAATCCGGCGCGTCGCCGACTGCCTCACGTGCGGATTCAGCCAGCAGAACCGACCCGGGCCGGGCCACTCCCGTGACCCGGCTGGCCTGGTTGACCGGCCGGCCGAACCAGTCCCCGGCCCGGCTCACCGCTGGCCCCGTCGCCATGCCCGCCTTGAGGCGCGGCAGGAATTCGTCTTTCTCGGCCGCGTCGACGAGCTGCAGCACCATGTTCAGCAGCGGGACCGGCTCAGCGCTGACCAGCATGACCTCGTCCCCGATGGTCTTGACGAACCGCACCGGCGGCTCGGCTAGATCGCGCGCAAGATCGGCCAGCCGCTGCGACAACTGCTCCAAATCCTCCGGCGGCAGTTCCTCCCCCAGACTGGTGAACCCGACGAGATCGGCGAAGGCCACCGACACCTGCCCGGACCCGGGCAGCGGCCGTCCGGCCATCCGTTCGGTGGCGCTGACCTCCTCTTCCAGCATGGCGTGCAACAACTGGGTCCGGAGCATGTCCTGGATCATCGGCCCGAGCAGCGGCGCGGCCTCGCCGATCAGCGCCGCGGTGGCTTTCGCGCCGTCGAGTTCGCTGACACCCGGTTGCAGAATCGCGGACAACGCGGCAAAACGCATGACCTCGACGGTGCGGGACAGACCTTCGGCCATGACCTGGACGACCGCGACGACCTGATCCTCCGGCAGGCCGAGCCGGAGGAACCGCTGGGCGTAGCCGACCAGGTCGCTGTCGACCGGCAGGAACAGCTCGGCGTCCAGGTCTTCGGACCGGGGCCGGCCGGCTGCATGCAGAATTCGTTGCAGCAGGTCCAGATTCACGCCCCACCGCTCGCTGATCTGCCGGGCCGACAACCTGGTGCCGTCATCACCCAACGCCCGCCGCGAAGGCAGCAGCATCGGCGCGAACGACTCGTTGATCTGGTCCTCGGTGAACCCCTCGGACAGCAGCCAGTCGGTCAGCTCGGCACGGTCGACCGGCTCGGCAGCTTGTTCACTCACCCGGCCAACCTATCGCGCCTGGCAGCCCCGCAGAATGGGCACATGACCGAGCCAGAGATGCCGCTACGCACGGGGCTGCCGGCGATTGTCGGCGCCGACCCACGGGTGCTGATCCTCGGCTCGTTTCCCAGCGAGAAGTCGCTGGACACCGGCGAGTACTACGCCAACACGCGGAACCAGTTCTGGCGGCTGCTGGGTGCGCTCATCGGGTTCGACGCGGAGCTGCCCTATGCCGAGCGCCTCGACGCCGTCACCGCCGCCGGGGTGGCGCTGTGGGACGTCGTGCACAGTTGCCGTCGAGTCGGCAGCCTGGACGCCAATATCGACCGAAAGACGTTGGTGCTCAATGATTTCGACGCGTTCCTGACGCAACACCCGACGATCGAGCGGGGCTTCGTCAACGGGCTGACGGCGTACACGCTGTTTCAGCGCGCCGACATCGCGCTGCCCGCCGCCCGCCTGCCGTCGAGCAGCGGAGCGCTGACCATGTCGTTCGCCGACAAACTCGCGGCGTGGCAAATGATCCGCTGAACGTTTCACCTCGGCCGATGGGGGTATGCCGCGCGAATGTGGTGTGTATCCGCATCCGGACCCAGGGGGTTTACCCATGTCACGCATCGCCAAGAACCTGCCGGGATTCACGAAGTATCTGGGTGCGGCGCTGACGGCGCTGACGATCGGTGGTCTGATCGCACCGACGCCGGTCGGCGCGTTCTCCCGACCCGGATTGCCCGTCGAATACCTCAACGTCCCATCGGCGGCCATGGGCCGCGACATAAAAGTCGAATTCCAGGCCGGCGGTCCGCACGCCCTCTACCTGTTGGACGGCCTGCGCGCGCAAGACGACAACAACGGCTGGGACATCAACACCCCGGCGTTCGAGTGGTACAACGGCTCGGGCCTGTCCGTCGTGATGCCGGTCGGCGGCATGTCGAGCTTCTACACCGACTGGTATCAGCCGGCCGTCGGCAACGGCACCACCCAGACCTATAAGTGGGAAACCTTCCTGACCAGGGAATTGCCGGCGTGGTTGGCCGCCAACAAGCACATCTCAACCGGCGGTAACGCGGTGGTCGGGCTGTCGATGAGCGGATCGACCGCACTCATGTACGTGGCGGACCACCCGGACAAATTCCGGTACGCCGGTTCACTGTCCGGATTCCTGAACTTGTCCGACTCGTTCTGGCCGTCGCTGGTCGGGCTGGCGATGAACGATTCCGGCGGCTTCAACCCCGGCGCCATGTGGGGGCCTCCCGGTGATCCGGCATGGGCGCGCAACGACCCGACGGTCAACGTCGGCAGGATCGCCTCGTCTGGCGCCAGGCTGTGGGTGTACTGCGGCACCGGCACGCCGGACGACCTGGCGGGCGCGACAAGCGGTGTGCCACAGCAGTTCCTGGAGAGTTTCACGCTCGCGTCGAACACCAAGTTCCAGGGCGCGTACCAGGCCGCGGGCGGGCACAACGCCACGTTCAACTTCCCGCCGACGGGCACGCACACCTGGGCCTACTGGGGTCAGCAACTCCTGCAGATGAAGCCCGACATCCAGGCCGCGCTCGGCGCGCGCTAACCGACCGGAGGCCGCCGGCCCGCCCAGGGCCGCGCACCTTCTATCTGCGCACTCAGCGACAGCAGCGTCGCCTCGTCAAAGGGCCTGCCCACCAACTGAATCGACGTCGGGACACCGTTATTGTCCAGCCCCCACGGCACCACGGCCGCCGGTTGACCGGTGACATTGAACATGGCCTGGAAGGGCACGCGCGCAGCGACCGACGCCAGCGTCGAGACGGCGCCGCGGCGCTGGTACTGCCCGACCCGCGACGGTCCGGTCGCCGCGCCCGGGGTGATCACCACGTCGACACTGTCGAAAACGGATTGCACCCGAGCGGCGAGCGCGGGTTCGGCGGCGCGGATCGCGTCGATGCGCCGCTGCGAGATCAACCCACCGATCCGGGCGAAGGACCGGGTGCGGCGGTCCAGTCGCTCCGGATGCGGCAGCGCGGACACGTCGTCGTAGACACCGCGGAAGTAGCGCGGCAGGGCGTGGCCGTACACCGCCGACCGCGGATAGTCCGGATCTCGTTGGACGACGTCGTGGCCCAATTCGCGCAACAGCTCGCCCGCCTGCTCCACCGCGGCGCGCTGCTTGGCGCCCACCCGTGCCGTCACCAGCGGTGGCACCTTGGTGCTCAACGCAATCCGCAAGCGTCCGGGTGCCTGTCGTGCGGCCGCCACGAAGCCGCCGTCGGTGGTGGCGTCGAGGAACAGGGCCGCGTCTTCGACGGTGCGGGCCAACGGCCCGTAGGCGACCAGGCCGCACCACGAATCGTCGTGCGGGCTCAGCGGCACGCGGTCGCGCTGCGGTTTGATGCCGAACAACCCGCACCAGGTGGCGGGAATCCGGATCGAGCCCATCCCGTCCGATCCCAGCGCCATTGCCGCCAGCCCGGCGGCGACCGCGGTGCCACTGCCCCCGCTGCTGCCGCCCGGCGCATACTCCGGATTCCAGGGGTTTCGCGTGGTGCCGTAGGTCAGTGTCTCGGTGAAGGGCCAGATCATCAGCTCGGGCACCGTGGTCTTGCCCAGGATCACCGCGCCGGCATCGCGTAGCCGCCGAATCACCTCGGCGTCCGTGGTGGCGGCCGGTCCGTGCGCGCTGCTGCCGAACGTGGTCAGTTCGCCCGCCACATCCGTGTCATCCTTGATGGCGATCGGCACGCCGAGCAGCGGTAGCCGTTCCCCTGCGTCCAGCCGGGCCTGCGCGGCCTGCGCCTGGGCCCTGGCACTGCCGGCCAGAACTGTTCGATAACAACGTAATTCGGCATCGATGCGCGCGATCCGCTCCAGGTACAGTTCGACGAGTTCGGGTGCGGTCACCGTACCGGCGGCGAGCATCCTGGCCTGTTCGGCGGCGCCGGCGAACGCCAGGTCACGAGGGTCCATGCGGCGCAGATTACCCATCATCGGCGGTGTTTTGTGGCGTACTCCCCCGGCGTGCAGCCGAGCATGGCGTGGAAGTCGTTGATGAAGTGCGCTTGGTCGTACCAACCCAATCGCACTGCCAGGTCGGCGAAGTCGAGGTCCGGCACCGTCTCGATCTGCAGTGCCGCGTGCTGCAGGCGGTAGCGGCACAGCACCCATTTCACCGGCACCCCGACGTACCGGCGAAACACCCGCTGCGTGGTCCGCTCACTCCAGGGAGACAGTGCCATCACCTGCTCGACCCGGTGCAGCTGTGAATCGGCGCGGACCCGGTCGAGCAATCGCGTCATATCCCGATACGTGGCGTCCACATCGGTATGGTTGCCGATCGCGGCGTCGAGAGCCGCTGCGGCCCGGTCGATATCGTCGGCGAAAGGGACTGCGGCGCCCAGTAATTCCGCACCCACCGGGAGCACGCGGCCCGTCAGCGCGCCGGCGTCCCGGCCGAACCGGGCCGCGAAGCCGCCGGGCCGGAATCTGGCGCCCACCACTGAACCTGCCCCCGACAGCGTGGTGGTGAACACCCGCTCGACCACGCCGTGCACCAGCGTCGCCGGCAACCGGTGACCGTGCCGGACCTCGTCGGTGCCCCACTCGTGCGTCAGGTGCACCGCGGGAAAGGTGATGACGGTGCTGTCGAACGGCTCGGCGTCCCGTAAATCCCAAGTGACGGACCAGAAGTTCTCGACCCAGACCGCTGCCCCGGCGGACGGCTGCCACTGCTGCAGGTCGAACACCGAGCCGGTATTGGCACGGCCGACCACACCCAGCTTGGGAGCTGTTGTCGGGTTTTTCCAAGCCGCCACACCATTGACCCTACGAAACTGGGTGCCATGAGCGTGCAACCAATTCCCCAGGGCTACACCAGCCTCACCCCGTTCCTGGTGATCGATGGGGCCGCCGCCGCGATCGACTTCTACGTCGAGGTGTTCGGCGCGCGGCTGATCGAGAAGATGGACGCGAGCGACGGCAAGGTGGCCCACGCCGAGCTGGACTTCGGTACCGGCCGGCTGCAACTGTCCGATCCCAACCCCGATTACGAACTGGTGGCGCCGCCCCGCAGCGGTCCGGTCACGCATTCGGTGGTGCTGTACTGCCCCGATGTCGACGCGGTGGTCGACCGGGCCGAGCGGGCCGGCGCGACGATCCGGGAAGCGACACAGACCTTCGTCACCGGTGACCGGTTCGCGTCGATCGTCGATCCGTTCGGTCAGCGCTGGGCGGTGATGACGCGCGTCGAAGAGGTCGACGCCGCCGAACGCGACCGCCGGTTGTCGGAGTGGGCGGCCTCCAACGTCTGACCCCGGTTGGCCTACCGTGAACTGATGGCCTGTGTGTTCTGCGACATCGTCGCCGGGAAGGCGCCCGCGGTGCGCGTCTACGAAGACACCGACTACGTGGCGTTCCTGGACATTCGCCCGTTCTCCCGCGGCCACACCCTGGTGGTCCCCAAGCAGCACTACGAGAACCTCGTCGACACCCCGCCGGACGTGGTGGCCGGTATGGCCAAGCTCGGTCAGCGCATCGCCCAGGCGTCGCGCGAGTCCGGCCTCCACGCCGACGGTAACAACGTCGCGATCAACGACGGCAAAGCCGCATTTCAGACGGTGTTCCACATCCACCTGCACGTCGTCCCGCGCAAGCTGGGCGACAAGCTGGCGTTTGCCAAAGGGATGCTGCTGCGCCGTGATCCGGACCGGGAGACCAGCGGAAAGATCCTACTGGAGGCGGTGGCGCGGCTGTCTGATCCGCAGGCAGACTTGCAGCCATGAGCATGCCCCTGTGGGAGAAATACCTCGGTCTCCCGTTGCTGAAAATGCACGACCGGATCTACCAGAAGACCGAAGGCCGGATCGGGCACCAGTTCCCCGGCGTCCCGCCGAGCCTGCTGCTGCACACCGTCGGCGCCAAGACGGGCCTGGCACGCACCACATCGCTGACCTACGCGAAGGACGGCGACGCCTACCTTGTGGTCGCGTCCAAGGGCGGCGAGCCGACGGCGCCCGGCTGGTACTTCAACCTGAAGGCCAAGCCCGAGATCGAGATCAACGTCGGGACGAAGCGGATCCCGGTGACCGCGCGCGTGGTCGGCAAGGACGACCCCGACTACGCGCGGCTGTGGCAGATCGTGAACAAGAACAACGCCAACCGGTACGCGGGATATCAGAAGCGCACCACCCGGCCGATCCCGGTGGTCGCGCTGACGCCCCGCTAGAGCAGCTGCTCGGCGAGCAGCCGTAGCGTCGTCTCGCGAGCCGGGGCGGTGGCTGGATCGCAGCCCCGGCGAGCGGCGGCGACGGGGCTGACCATCACCTCGTCGACACCGAAATGCGATGCCAGGTCGCGGATTTGGTCCGCGGCCTCCGCGGGTGCGCCGACGACGGCCCGCTCCATTCCCGCGGCGACGATGGCCTGCTGCGTGGCGGTGAGCTGGTTGTGCTCCGAGTCTTCGACCAGATCCAGCGCACGCAGCGGCTCGCCGGTGCGCAGCCATGCCATCATCTGCAGGTTGGGGCGGATCAGCTGTTCGGCCTCGTCGCGCGTCTCGGCCACGCAGGCGTTGACGGTCATGAACGTGGTTGGCTTGTCCGCGAATTCGCTGGGCCGGAACTCTTCGCGGTACGTGGCCAGGGCTTCCTCGGTGCCCTGCCCGGAGAAGTGGTGGGCGAACACGTACGGCAGCCCCTTGGCCGCGGCGAGGTGCGCCGAATACATCGACGAGCCCAGCAGCCACAGTTTCGGCGGGCTCACCGCCGACGGGGTGGCCTTCAGGATGTAGTTCTTGTCCAACAGGTTTCGTCCCTCGAGGGACACTTTGACGCCGCCGGGGCTCATCAGCGCGACGACGTCGTCGAGGTACTCGGGAAAGCGCTGAATGTCCTCGTCGGTGCGCCCGGCCGGGCCGCGCAGCGCGATCGAGGTGACGGGGTCGGTACCCGGCGCCCGGCCGACGCCGAGGTCGATGCGGCCCGGCGCTGCCGCCTCCAAGAGCGCGAACTGCTCGGCGACGGCCAGCGGCGCGTGGTTGGGCAGCATCACGCCGCCCGAGCCGAGTCGGATCTGAGTGGTCTGCGCGGCCAGGTAGCCAAGGACGACGGGCGGGCTGGTGGCGGCGACCGCGGGCATGTTGTGGTGCTCGGCCACCCAGTAGCGGGTGTAGCCCAGCTCATCAGCGACCTTGGCGAGGCGAACGGTGGCGGCGAAGGCATCGCCGGTGGACTGGTCGCTACGGACCGGGACGAGATCGAGGACAGACAACTGCACGATCTATTCCAACCCTTCGGGGCGGGATGCGATTCCCTTGGCCGTGCTGAACACGTCGTCCAGCATGGCCGGGGTGAGCCGGCCGGTGAAGGTGTTCTGCTGGCTCGGGTGGTAGCAGCCGAGGAGCCGCCGCCCGTCGGGCAGCACGGCAAGCGCGCCGTGCCCGAACTTCGGATACGGCCGTCCTGCTCCCGTCAACTCCAGCGCGGCCTTCCAGGCGAAGCCACCGAGTGCGACGACGACCCGGACGTCCTGACCCGTCAGCCGCCACTCCGCGCTGAGCCACGGCTCGCACGTGAGACGTTCCTCCGGCGTCGGCGCGTTGTCCGGCGGGGCGCACCGGACGGCGGCCACCACCCGAATGTCGTTGAGGGTCAAGCCATCTGCCGCATCGATACTGTCGGCGCTGCTGGCCAGGCCGACGCGGTGCAGCGAAGCGAAGAGAAAGTCGCCCGACCGGTCGCCCGTGAACACCCGGCCGGTCCGGTTGGCACCGTGGGCGGCAGGCGCCAGACCCAGCACCCAGATGCGCGGCCGGTCCACGCCGAGCCCCGGTGCCGGCCGGCCCCAGTACGGTTCGGCGGCATAGGCCTTGCGCTTGGCCACCGTGCGCATGGCGACGTCCTCACGCCAGGTGACCAGACGAGGACAGCCCCGGCACACCGACACCTGGGCGTCGAGGTCGGCCAGACTGGCACAGCGACGGGCCCTGGCCCGGACCTGCGCCGCCGTGCGGGCGACGGGGGTGTCGGCGTCGGCCGGGTCCCCGGGCCAGCCCGCGCCGGCCGGGACCGGGGACGGGAACAACACTCCGGTTCGGGGATGTGGCAGCACCCCAAGATTCTGCCCTCTTGGCGGCGCGGCTAAGCGGCGAAGCTGTCCAATTGCACGCGGTGGTAGGCCGACCGCAGCCGTTCGTAGCGGTAGCGGTTGTATGCCAGCGGATCGAGGACGACGGCCCGCGGTAGGTACCGCCAGGCCACCTGAGAGGCCTTCAGATACAGGGCGTATTCGAGCCGGTTCAAGGGCGTCGACCGAATATCGAGCAGCTCCCGCATCTTCGGGTGGGCATGGCGCCGGCCCAACACCTTCGGCACCCGCAACGCGATCGGTGTCAGCACGTTCCACAGCGGCAGCAGGAGCACCCGCAGTTGCTTCGGCAGCAAGGCCGGCACGGGCAGCGTGTCGAAGCTTTCGTCGGCATACTGCAGAAATGCGTTGTCCGCCAGGTGCTGTTCGGCGACGCGGTCGTAGTACGCCTCCATGTCGGCCAGGGTCTCGGGCAGTTTGGCCCGCGCGCTGGGCAGCTCCAGATAGCTCATCATCCACCGCAGGGTCCGATACACCGCCTCGCGCTGCTCGGCATCGAGGTTCTCGCCGCGGACCGCGACGTAGCCCCGGTAGAACAGATTCAGCGAGCTGACGGCGATCCAATTCCAGAGTTCGGGGTCGAGTGCACTGAACCGCGTGTCGGCGAACTCACCGTTGCCGGTTCCCCGCACGCCGGCATGCAGCCGTTTGAGTTCCTCGGTGTCCCCGCGCCGGTCGGCCTCGTCGCCGAACAGCATCAGCATGCCGAAGGCGAGCGACCGGATACCCCGGTCGGTGAAGTTCTCCTGAAATCGTCCCGACCAATCGACCGCTGCCGCGATCGGGCGGTATGCCACCTGGTCGAGTGCCAGGCGCCCGAAGAGCCCGAGGCTCAGCGGCGAGCCCAACCACCACCGGACGTCGGCCGCCAGCTCGGCATGCGGCTGGCTCGGGTGCCACGGCTCCACGCCGGCCCCCACGGGCGATGCAGTCATGGTCATGCGCGCATCCAATCTGTCATCAAGCGTTGATAGATGAGATGAGGCAACCATCTGTCAACGCGTGTGTCAAGATTGGTGACGTGAGTGAGGCGCGGCAGTACGGCGGCATGAGTGGCGCCGACCGCATCGCCGATCGGCGGCGTCGCTTCATCGCGGCAGGCCTGGAGCTGATGGGCACCAAGGGCATCCCCGCGACCACCCTGCGTGGCGTAGCGGAGCAGGCCGGCCTGGCGGCGCGCTACTTCGCCGAGTCGTTTCCACGCATCGAGGACCTGCACATCGCGGTTTTCGACGAGATCACCGCCGAAGTGGAAGAGCGTGGACTCGCCGCGATCGCCGACACCAAGGGCGGCCCCCGCGCACGGTCGCGCGCGGCGCTCAGCGCACTTGTCGACGTCGCACTGACCGATCGGCGCAAGGGCCGCATCGTCCTGATCGAGTCCGCGTCCTCACCCGTCCTCGGCCCGCGCCGCCTCTCGGAAGCTCAGCGATTCGCGGGCATCGTCGCCGGGCTCAGCGGCTCCGCGACAGACCCGCGGCCGATCGATCTGCAACTGGCGGCGCAATTTGTCATCGGTGGGGTCGCCGAGACGCTCACCGCGGTCCTCGTCGGGGCGATCTCCGTCGACCGCGACCACCTCATCGACATGCTGAACGACCTGTTGTTTGCCGCATTACGCGGCGTCCGCGCAACTGCAGGTGCCGTCAGAACGGGATGACCGACTCACTGTTGAGCTTGAGCCACACCCGGCGCACCCAGCGCCGCACCGGACCAGATGACAGGTGGGCGATCAGTTCACGGTCGTCGATCAGGTAGCCGCCGGGCACCCGCTGCCAGAGGCCAGCCATCCAAAGCTCGAGTGCCGCAACGGTTGTCACCGACCCTGACGCGATCAGATCGAGCGCCTCGTCGGCCACGAAAGCCGGCCGGCGCGTGCGCACGCTATGACTCACGGCGCGCACGTGGAGCTCGATCGCGGTCGCAGACACATGCGCTCCGCGACGGCTGTCGCGCAGCGCTCCCATCTCGGCCAACAAGGCCTTGCTGTACACATAGCTGACGATACCCGTAACACGGGCGTTACATGGGATTAATGCCCCCGGCACATGACGCGAGTCTTCGCTGGTCACCACCGGGCTCCTAGACTTGCCCGCGTGCATACCGCGCTGCCCAGCCTCATCGCCGACCTGCCCGCCGACGCCGTCGTCACCGATCCCGACATCGTCGCGTCCTACCGACAGGACCGCGCGCTCGATCCCGACGCCGGCACCCCCATCGCGGTGGTACGGCCGCGCAGCACCGAGGAGGTGCAGACGGTCCTGCGGTGGGCCAGCGCGCACAAGATCGCGGTGGTGCCGCGCGGCGCCGGCACCAGCCTGTCCGGCGGGGCGACCGCCGTCGACGGCGGCATCGTCCTCACCACCGAAAGGATGCGCGACATCGTCGTCGACACGGCGACCCGCACCGCCGTGGTGCAGCCCGGCCTGCTCAACGCCGAGGTCAAGAAAGCCGTTGCGGCCCATGGCCTCTGGTATCCGCCGGATCCGTCGTCGTTCGAAATCTGCAGCATCGGCGGCAACGTCGCCACCAATGCCGGCGGCCTGTGCTGCGTGAAGTACGGCGTCACCACCGACTACATCCTGGGCCTGCAGGTGGTGCTGGCCGACGGCACGGCGGTGCGGCTCGGCGGCCCGCGGCTGAAAGACGTTGCGGGACTGAGCCTCACCAAACTCTTCGTCGGCAGCGAGGGCACCCTCGGCATCGTCACCGAGGCGACCCTGCGCCTGCTGCCACCACAGCACCGCGGGTGCACCGTGGTGGCGAGCTTCGACTCGGTGCGCGCGGCCGCCGACGCCGTCGTGACCGTCACCGGCCGGATTCGCCCGTCGATGCTGGAGTTCATGGACGACGTCGCCATCAACGCCGTCGAGGACAAGCTCAAGATGGGCCTGGATCGCGGCGCCAAGGCCATGCTGGTGGCGGCCTCCGACGACCGCGGCCCGGCGGGCGTCGAGGACACCGAGTTCATGGCCCGCGTGTTCACCGAAGCCGGTGCGACAGAGGTGTTTTTGACCGACGACCCCGACGAGGGCGAGGCCTTCGTGGCCGCTCGGCGGTTCGCGATCCCGGCCGTGGAGGCCAAGGGCCCACTGCTCCTGGAAGACGTCGGGGTGCCGCTGCCCGCGCTGGCGGACCTGGTCGACGGCGTGGGTGAGATCGCCCGCAAGCACGACCTGCTGATCTCGGTGATTGCGCACGCCGGGGACGGCAACACCCACCCGCTGATCGTCCACGACCCGAACGACGCCGAGAACACCCGGCGGGCCAACATCGCGTTCGGCGAGATCATGGACCTGGCCGTGTCGCTCGGCGGCACCATCACCGGCGAGCACGGCGTCGGCCGGCTCAAGCGGCCCTGGCTGGCCGGTCAACTCGGCCCGGAGGTCATGGAACTGAACCGCCGGATCAAAGCGGCACTGGATCCCGACAACATCTTGAATCCGGGGGCGGGCATCTAGCCGGACAGCAGCGCCACAACACCTCGGCGGTGTTCATGGCGCGTGCCGATGGACCCTTGACACATCAGCCCCGCCGCCGTACACATAAGACATGACGGCGATTTTGTCTCACGAGACGTCCGGCTCCCCCGTGGCGTTCCAGCTTGCCGATTCCGCCGGGTGGGTCGATCCCTGGCCGATGTACCGCGCGCTGCGCGACCACGATCCCGTCCACCATGTCGTACCCACCGACAATCCCGGCGCCGACTACTACGTGCTGTCCCGGCACGCCGACATCTGGACCGCGGCGCGCGATCACCAGACGTACTCCTCGGCGCAGGGCTTGACCGTCAACTACGGCGAGCTGGAACTCATTGGCCTGCAAGACAACCCGCCGATGGTGATGACGGACCCGCCGGTGCACACCGAATTCCGCAAGCTGGTGTCGCGCGGCTTCACACCGCGCCAGGTGGAGGCCGTCGAGCCGAAGGTGCGCGAGTTCGTGGTGCAGCGACTCGAGAAGCTCAAGGCCGCCGGTGGCGGTGACATCGTGGCCGAGCTGTTCAAGCCGTTGCCGTCGATGGTCGTCGCGCACTACCTGGGTGTTCCCGAAGCCGACCGCGACCAGTTCGACGGCTGGACCGAGGCCATCGTCGCGGCCAACACCGCCGAGGGCGGCCTCGGCGGTGCGCTCGAGACGCTGGGCAGCGCGCTCGGCGACATGATGGGGTACTTCACCGCGCTGATCGAGCGCCGCCGCAAGGAGCCCGAAGACGACACGGTGTCGCACCTGGTCGCCGCGGGCATCGGCGCCGACGGCGACATCAGCGGCGTGCTGTCGATCCTCGCGTTCACGTTCACCATGGTCACCGGCGGCAACGACACCACCACCGGGATGCTGGGCGGCTCAGTCCAACTGCTGCACCGGCGCCCCGATCAGCGCCGGCTGCTCGTGGAGAACCCGGACCTCATCACCGAATCCGTCGACGAACTGCTCCGACTCACCTCGCCGGTCCAGGGCCTGGCCCGTACCACCACCCGCGACGTCACCATCGGCGACACCACCATCCCCGCCGGCCGCAAGGCCCTGCTGCTCTACGGTTCCGGTAACCGCGACGAACGCCAATACGGCCCCAACGCAGGCGAATTGGACGTGACGCGCGCCCCGCGCAACATCCTGACGTTCAGCCACGGTGCGCACCACTGCCTGGGCGCGGCGGCCGCACGGATGCAGTCCCGCGTCGCACTGACCGAACTGCTCTCCCGGATACCGGAATTCACCGTCGATGAGGACAACATCGAGTGGGCCGGGGGCAGCTACGTGCGACGCCCGCTATCGGTGCCGTTTACGATCGGCTGATGGCAAACGACTGGCTGGCCGGCCGCCGCACCGAGGTCGCGGCGGAGGCCATCCTGGACGCCGCCGACCGCCTGTTCGCCGAGCAGGACGCGGCGACCGTCGGGATGCTCGAAATCGCCAGGGCGGCAGGGTGTTCCCGCGCCACGTTGTACCGGTACTACGAGAACCGCGACGTGCTCCACCTGGCCTACGTGCACCGCGAGGCGTTCCGGGTGTTCGCCCATGTCGGCGAGCAGATCGCCGACATCACCGACCCGCGCACCCGGCTGCTCGACGGCGTCGCGATCGCGCTGCGCAGTGTGCGGGAAAGCCCGGCGCTGTCATCGTGGTTCGTCGCCACCCAGCGACCCATCGGTGGCGAGGTCGCCGCGCAGTCCGACGTCATCACCGGACTGGTGGCGGCGTTCCTGTCGGCGTCGTGGCCCGAACTGGAGACCGAAGCCGCGCACCGCCGGGCCGGCTGGCTGGTCCGGATCCTGGTATCGCTGTTGATGTTCCCCGGCGCCGACGAAGACGACGAACGCGCGATGATCGACGAATTCGTGGTGTCCCAGTTGGTTCCGAGCGATCAGGCTTCCCAGTAGGCGCGCGCCTTGATCGCCTTCTTCGGAATCTGGTAGTCCTCGCGCAGCACCTTGACCACCGAGCGGGTGGTCCGGTTGTCGCACGCCACCCAGCCGAAGTGATCGGAGGCGTCGAACGCCGACGCCCGCACGGTCTCGACCAGCGCCTCGCCGTTGTTCTTGCGGTCGACCCACGTGACGGTCAGCCCCGGCGCACCGGTGCCCACCTGAAGATCGCGGTCATCGTCGTGACCCGCCTCCAGATACACCTGGATGGACGCCTCGCCGATCGCCTGCAGCAGCGAGTTGATGGCCGGCAGCGATGCGGTGTCACCGACCATGACGTATCCGGCCGGCGCGGGCTCGGGCAGCTCGAAGCTGCTGCCGAGCAGCGTCACCTCGAGGGTGTCACCGGGCTTGGCGTCCTGCGCCCAGCGGGTGGCGAGGCCGTCGTGCAGCGCGAAGTCGATGTCCGTGGTGCCGGCCACCGGATCGGGGTTGACCAGCGTGTAGCCGCGCTGGTGCGCCTTGTCGCCGTCGGGGAACCAGCCCCGGACCCACATGGTCGGGTGCACCGGTCGCTCGGCGAGCAGGTTGCCGGTGGTGAAATGCAGCCGCAGGTAGTGCGGCGTGATCTGCGTGCGGCCGGTGACGGTCAGCTCGTAATCGCCGCCCCGCCACAGTTTGACCAGCGCGCCCTGGATTCCGCGCGACGGCTTCGACTCGGTCATGCTGCACCCTCCGATTGGACTCTTAGGGCAGCATAACCTAATTGATGGTGTTGGTTGATTGCCTGCGGTTTGTGCTGGCCACAGCTATCTTCAAGCCGTGTTCGGCATCCTCCGGCCCTGCCGGCATCGGCTCGGCAAGGAACTTGCGGCCGTCTGGACCGCCCAGTTGTGCGGGCTCTGTCTCGCGCTTCGCGATGACTACGGTCAGGGCGGCCGAGTCGCCACCAACTACGACGGCCTCGTCGTGTCGGCGTTGATGGAGGCGCAGTCCACCGCGGCGCCCGGACGCCGGGAGGCCGGCCGCTGTCCGCTGCGCGGCATGCGCAAGGCCGATGTCGCGGTAGGCGAATCGGTTCGGCTGGCGGCCGTCGTCTCCCTGGTGCTCGCGGCGGCACGGGTGCGCGACCACGTCGATGACGGCGACGGGGTGTTCGCCGCGGCAGGAGTGCGGCCTGCGGCCCGACGGATCGCCGACCGGTGGGAGCGACAAGGTACGGATGTCGGCACCGCGCTGGGCTTCGATACCGGCGTGCTGATGGAAGCGATCGGGCGGCAGGCGGCGCTGGAAGCCGCTGCGGCACCGGGTGGTTCGTTGCTCGCGGTCACCGAACCCACCGAGACGTCCGTCGCCGCGGCGTTCGGCCACACCGCGATCCTGGCCGGCCGGCCGGCGAATGTCGCGCCGCTGCACGAGGTCGGCCAGCTGTTCGGGCGGGTCGCGCACCTGCTCGACGCGGTCGAGGATCTGCACGACGACGAGGTGCACGGAAAGTGGAATCCGGTGGCCGCCACCGCGACACCGATCGGAGACGTCCGGACCATGTGTGACGACGCGGTGCTCGGCATCGAGCTGGCCCTGGCCGACGTGCAGTTCACCGACGGGCGGCTGGTGCACCGGCTGCTGACGCGCGAGTTGCGGCGGGCCGTATACCGGACCTTCAGCGACGCGGGATACCGGGCGACGGAGGTACCGCCCGACGCCGAGCCACCGGTCGCGTCATTCGGCGAAGCTCCGCTGGACGACGTGGTCGGGATCGAAACGGGCGAAGAGAATCCCGAGGAGAGGGTCCAGCGCAAGGCCGGCTGGTTCGACGGCTGCTTCGCGTGCGACTGCAGCGGCTGTTGCTGCGACTGCGACGGCTGCTGTGACTGCGACGGCTGCTGTTGCGATGGCTGCTGCGACTGTTGCGACTGTTCCTAGTTCCGCACCCGCGTGAACCGGTGCAACAGCCACGACACCGGGATCGTGAACAGCATCGTCCAGGTGAACAACGCGAAGGTCGACCCCGTCCAGATGTGTTGGCGCATCACCTCGACCATGATCAGTTCCATGATGACCAGGTGCACCAGGAAGATCTCGTAGGAGATCTCACCGAGGAACACCATCGGCCGGCTCCCCAGCAGCCACGCGTACCAACCGCGGTTCCCCAGGCCCAGCGGCGCGACGACCAGCGTGGCGATGGCGGCGTAGAGCACCGCCTTCCACAGGCTTTCCGGCAGCGTGGCGGGCGAGGTCGTCGGGGCACCGGCGATGGGCGTCGACGCGATGAGGTAGCAGACCAAAGCCAGTGGGATGCACAGGAATCCGTAGGCCCGCACCCCCATCACGGACAACACCGAGAGCAGCATGCCGCCGACGAACCAGATCAGGTAGGTCGGCAACCAGAGCCGGGCGCCGTCGGGCAGGAAATCCGTGGTGTGCACCAGCGTCAGCCACGCCAGGCTCGATGCGGCAAAGACGCCCAGCGCACCCAGCAGCCGGCCCGGCCGCCACTGCCGCCGGCACAGCACCACCATCAGCAGGTAGGCCAACACCGGAAGGGCAACGTAGAAAGCAACTTCCACCGCCAGGCTCCACATCTGGGTGAGGCCCTGGTGCAGCCAGGAGAACAGGTAGTTGTCGGTGTAGATCTGGGTCAGAGTGAGGTTGCGGAGCAGCCCCAGCCAGGTGTGTCCGGGGTTGGGGCCGGCGGTCCGGAAGTGGTACAGCGCGTAGGCAGCCAGTACCGTCACCACGTAGGCGGGCATGATCCGTCGCACCCGGTGCCACGCGTAACGCCGCACCGACGGTGCGTCGTAAGGCTTTTCGGCATCGGCCCGAGCCAGCGCCTTCACCCACGGGGTGAACAGCAGGAAGCCCGACAGTACGAAGAAGATCGGCACACCGATCTCCGCGCGCGAGTACATCAGTCCGATGTACGTCTGGGTGTACTTACCGGTCGTGAACGCCGCGTGGGTCAAGACCACCAGCAGTGCGGCGACAGCACGAACCCCGGTGAGCGAATCAACCCGGGTCACTTGTACTTACGCTTGCCCTCGCCTCGACCTTCGCCGTGTCCACCGCGCCGGTCGTCGTCACGACCCCGGCCCTTGTGCGGTCCGCCCTGACGGCCACCACGGTCGGAGTACGAACCCCGGTCCGAGCCGCGGTCCTGGCGACCACCGCGGTCCGAGTACGAACCCCGGTCGGGGCGTCCGCCACGATCCTCGTAACCGCCGGAACGTCCACCCTTGTCGAGCTCCAGATGAATCAACTGGCCCGAAATACGGGTGTTCTCCAGCTTTTTGAGCGTGTCCTTGCTCAGCTTCGCGGGCAACTCGACCAGCGAATGATCCACCCGGATGCTGATGTGCCCGAAGTCGCTGCGGTTCAGACCGCCCTCGTTGGCGATCGCGCCGACGATGGCACCCGGAATCACCTTGTGCCGCTTACCCACCGCGATGCGGTAGGTGGCCAGGTCGTCGCGCGTCGAGCGCGGCTTGCGCTCGCGATCGCCACGGTCCCCGCGATCGTCACGGTCCGGACGCTCACGCCGCTTCTCCGGCGGCGGCTCCTTCATGAGGAACTCTTCGCCACCCTGCGTCTGCACCGCCAGGGCCGCCGCGATCTCGGCGAGCGGCACGTTGTTGTCGCGCTCGTAGTCCTCGATCAGGCGGCGGAACAGCTCGATGCCCGGCGCACTGAGCGAGTCGGTGATGGCATCGCGGAACTTCGCCACGCGCTGGGCATTGACGTCGTCGACCGACGGCAGCTGGGACTCGATGAGCTTCTTGCGGGTGACGCGCTCGATCGAGTTGAGCAGGTGCCGTTCGCGCGGGGTGACGAACAGCAGCGCGGTGCCCGAGCGACCCGCGCGACCGGTGCGCCCGATGCGGTGCACGTAGGACTCGGGGTCGTGCGGGATGTCGTAGTTCAGCACGTGCGAGATGCGTTCGACGTCCAGGCCGCGCGCCGCGACATCCGTGGCGATCAGGATGTCGATCGAACCGTCCTTGAGCCCATTGATGGTCCGCTCACGGACGGCCTGCGGGATGTCACCGTTGATCGCGGCCGCGGAAAAGCCACGGGCCCTGAGCTTTTCGGCAACTTCCTCGGTGGCCTGCTTGGTGCGGACGAAGACGATCATCGCCTCGAACGGCTCGACCTCGAGCAGCCGGGTGATGGCGTCCATCTTGCGGGGGCCGGCCACCTGGATGTAGCGCTGCGTGATGTTCTCGGCGGTCTGCGCCTTGGCCTTGATGGTCACTTCGACCGGGTCGTGCAGGTACCGGGCGGTGATCTTCTTGATGGCCGGCGGCATGGTCGCCGAGAACAACGCAACCTGCTTGTACTCGGGGGTGTCGGCGAGGATGCGCTCGACGTCCTCGGCGAAGCCCATCTGCAGCATCTCGTCGGCCTCGTCGAGCACCAGGTAGTCCAGGTGCGAGAGATCCAGGCTGCCCTTCGACAGGTGGTCGATGACGCGGCCCGGGGTGCCCACCACGACCTGCGCGCCGCGCTTGAGGCCCGCGAGCTGCGGCGTGTAGGACGAGCCGCCGTAGATCGCCAGTACGTTGACGTTCAGATGCGCGCCGTACTTGCTGAACGCCTCGGCCACCTGCAGCGCGAGTTCACGCGTCGGGGCCAGCACCAGACACTGGGTGTTGCGGCTCGCCGGGTCGATCTTGGACAGCACCGGCACCGCGAACGCGGCGGTCTTGCCGGTACCGGTCTGGGCGAGGCCGACGACGTCGGAACCGTTCAGGATCGCGGGGATGGTCGCGGCCTGGATGGGCGACGGAGATTCGTAGCCGACATCGGTCAGCGCCCGCAGCACCTCCGGACGGATGTTCAGGTCGGCGAAAGTGACCTCGGCGCCGGTGTCGGCGGAGGTTTCTGAAGCGGGATCAGCTGTGGTGTTGGGGCCGCCCGAATCCGGGTCGGCCTCGGGCGAAGACGTCGTCATTATGCAAGGAGTCTAGAGGGTTATCAGGCCAGGTACGCCCAGCATGGCTGACCGGACTCCCCCTGGTCCGCCTTATAGGGTGGCCGGGTGCGCTGCGCCGAACCGAAACTGATGACGATCGCGGTGGCCGCACTCGCGGCGGCAAGCCTGTCCGCCTGTGGGTCGGGTGACTCCACCGCCTCCAAGACCCCCGAGCCGACCGCGCCGGCCGCCGCCAAGAAAACCGCCGCGCCGACCGTCGCCGCAGGTCCGAAGACCAGCGCGGCCCCGGCCGACCCCTGCGCCGTCAGCCTCACGGCGCCGGATATCGCCAAAGCGGTGTCGACGCTGCCGGCCGACCCGCGCAGCAAACAGGGGTGGAGCCCCGAACCGCTGGCCGGGAACTACAACCAGTGCGCGCCACTGTCGGTGGTGATTGTGAAAGCGAACACCAACGCCGAACAGCCGAACACCCGCGCCGTGATGTTCCACCTGGGCCAGTTGATCCCGACCGGGGTGCCCGACACCTACGGGTTCAACGGCATCGACCTCGCCCAGACCACCGGCGACACCGTCGCCCTGAGCTACACCAACCCGGCCAGCGGGCTCAAGAGCATCGTGCGGTTCCACTGGAACGGCAACGGTGTCGAGCTGATCGGCAACACGCACTAGCTGCGCAGCACCTTCTCCATGGCCTTGCCCTTGGCCAGTTCGTCGACCAGCTTGTCGAGGTAGCGGATTTTCCGCATCAACGGGTCCTCGACGTTCTCGACGCGGACGCCGCACACCAGACCGGTGATCAGGGTGGCATTCGGATTCAGTGTCGCCGCGGCGAAGAAGTCCTCGAACGTCGTCTCCGCTTTCAGGTGCTCGGCCAGGGTGGCCTGGTCGAAGCCGGTCAGCCAGCAGATGACCTGGTCGAGTTCGGCGGTCGTGCGCCCCTTCTTCTCCACCTTGTTGACGTAGTGGGGATAGACCGACGCGACGCTCGTGGTGAAAATCCTGCTCACTCCAGCCAAGGTAACCCCGGTCTGTCGGCGGGCTGCCATATGGTGGCGACGTGTTCCTCAGTCCGACCGATCACGCTGCGCCCGTCATCTACAGCGCATCGGATCTCGCGGCCGCGGCGCGCTGCGAGTACGCGCTGCTGCGCCGGTTCGACGGGCTGCTGGGCTGGGGACCGAAGGCCGTCGTGGACGACGACCTGCTGGCCCGCACCGCCGAACTGGGCGACGCGCATGAGCAGCGGCATCTGGAACAGCTGCGGGAGACGTCCGGCGACAACGTCACGATGATCGGCCGGCCGCGGCCGTACACCGTCGCCGGGCTGCTGGCCGCGGCCGAAGCCACCCGCGCTGCCGTCGACCGCCGGGCACCGGTGATCTATCAGGCCGCGATGTTCGACGGCCGTTTCCTGGGATTCGCCGACTTCCTGATCCTGGAGGACGGCCGCTACCGGCTGCGGGACACGAAACTGGCCCGGTCGGTGAAGGTCGAGGCGCTGCTGCAGTTGGCGGCCTACGCCGACGCGCTGACACAGGCCGGCGTGCCGGTGGCCCCCGAGGTGGACCTGGTGCTCGGCGACGGCACCATCGCCAGTTATCCGGTGGCCGAGCTGCTTCCCGTTTACCTGCCGCGGCGCGCGGCGCTGCAGCGGCTGCTCGACGAGCACCGCACCGGTGGAACACCGGTGTCCTGGGAGACGCCCACGCTGCGGGCCTGCCACCAGTGCGAGGACTGCGAAGTCCAAGTCCGCGAGCGGGACGACCTGCTGCTGGTGGCCGGGATGCGGGTGAGCCAGCGGGCCCGGCTGCTCGACGCCGGCATCACCACCATGCACCAGCTGGCCGAGCACAGCGGCGCGGTGCCGGGGCTCTCGTCGCGCATCGTGGCCAATCTCGTCGGGCAGGCGCGGCTGCAGGTCGCGCCGCCGATCGACGACAAGCCGCAGTTCGAGGTCATCGACCCACAGCCACTCACCGCGCTGCCCGAACCCGACCGCGGCGACCTGTTCTTCGACTACGAAGGCGACCCGCTGTGGACCGAGAACGGCCGGGACTGGGGCCTGGAATACCTGTGGGGCACCCTGACCGCGACGGGACAGTTCCACCCGTTGTGGGCGCACGACCGGACCAGTGAACGGCAGGCGCTCATCGATTTCCTGGCGCTGGTACGCAAGCAACGCAAGCGGTACCCGAACATGCACATCTACCACTACGCGGCCTACGAGAAGAGCACGCTGCTGCGGCTGTCCGGGCGCTACGGCGTCGGCGAGGCCGAGGTGGACGAGTTGCTGCGCAGCGGTGTGCTGGTCGACCTGCTGCCGTTGGTGCGCAAGAGTATTCGCGTCGGGACCGAGAGCTACAGCATCAAGTACCTGGAGCCGCTGTACATGGGCGGTGAGCTGCGTGTCGGTGAGGTCACCAAGGCCACCGACTCCATCACGCAGTACGCGCGCTACACCGAACTCGAGGCGGCCGGCGAACACGAGGAAGCCGCGACCGTCCTCAAGGAGATCGAGGACTACAACCACTACGACTGCCGCTCCACGTTGCGGCTGCGCGAGTGGCTGCTCGGCGTGGCATGGGCCGCGGGCATCGCGCCGCGCGGCCCGGCAGTCGGTGGCCCCGCGCAACCGGAGGCGGCCGCGCCGGCCGACGACGCCACTCAGCGTGCGCTGGCGAAGTACGCGGGCGACGGCACCACGGCTCGCTCGGACAAGCAGCAGGCCGTCGCCATGATCGCGGCCGCCCGCGGATACCACCAGCGCGAGGAAAAGCCGTTCTGGTGGGAGCATTTCGACCGGCTCAACAACCCGGTGGACGAATGGGCCGACTGCACAGACGTTTTCGTGTCCACGGCAACCCCGCACGTCGCCGTCGACTGGAACATCCCGCCCAAGGCCCGCAAGCCGCAGCGCCAGGTGTTGCTGCGCGGCGAGATCGCCGCCGGCTCGCTCCGGCCCGGCGCCGAGGTGTTCGCACTCTACGAGCCCCCTTCTCCGGCAGGACTTTCCGACGATCCCGACGTCCGCGCCGCCGGTACCGCCACGGTGGTGGACTGCAACGAGGACGGCACCGAGGTGCTGATCGTGCACCGCACCGGCAAGGACGGCGACGAGTTCGGCCAACTGCCCTTCGCCCTGACGCCGGGTCCGCCGCCGAACACCAAACCGCTGCGGACCTCGATCGAGACGACGGCCGCCGAGCTCGCCGCCGGGTTGCCGTCGCTGCCGCCCAATGCGCCGCTCGACATCCTGCTGCGGTCCGCCCCGCGCACCCGGTCCACCGGCCCGCTCCCCCGCACCGGCGACGCAGCGCGCGATATCGTCGCCGCCCTGCGGGACTTGGACTCGTCGTACCTTGCGGTGCACGGCCCGCCGGGGACCGGAAAGACCTACACCGCCTCGAAGGTCATCGCCGACCTGGTCAACCTCGACCACTGGCGCATCGGCGTCGTGGCGCAGGCGCACGCCGTCGTGGAGAACGTGCTGAGCAGCGTGGTCAAGGCCGGGGTGGACGGCCGGGTCGTCGGCAAGAAGCGTGCCCCCGAGGGCGCACCGTTCAGCGACGTGCCGGACAACCAGTACGCGCGCTTCATCGAGGACAACAACGGCTGCGTGATCGGCGGGACCGCTTGGGATTTCGCCAACGACGGCCGGGTTCCGCGCGGCAGCCTGGATCTGCTCGTCATCGAGGAGGCCGGCCAGTTCAGCCTGGCCAACACCATCGCCGTCGCACCCGCGGCGAGCAATCTGCTGCTGCTCGGCGACCCGCAGCAGCTGCCGCAGGTCAGCCAGGGCACACACCCCGAGCCGGTCGACGAGTCGGCGCTGAGCTGGCTGGTCGAGGGCCGCCACACCCTGCCCTCCGAACGCGGCTATTTCCTCGACGTGTCGTACCGGATGCACCCGGCGGTATGCGCCCCGGTGTCGGCACTGTCCTACGACAACCGGTTGTTGGCGGCCGAAAGTGTCAGCGGCGCACGGCGATTGGCCGGTATCGAACCCGGCGTGCACCTGATGACCGTCGAGCACGAGGGCAATGCGACCGACAGCCCGGAGGAGGCCGAGGCGATCATCACCGCCATCGGCGGACTCGTGGGCAGGCAGTGGACCGACGAGGATGGCACGAAAACCCTTGGCCCCGAAGATGTTCTGATCGTGGCGCCGTACAACGCGCAGGTGGTGCTGCTGCGCGAGCGGATAGACGCGGCGGGCTACGGTGACGTCCAAGTGGGTACCGTCGACAAATTCCAGGGGCGGCAGGCCCCCGTGGTGTTCGTCTCGATGACGGCGTCGTCCATCGCCGAGGTACCCCGCGGCATGGGCTTTCTGCTGAACCGCAACCGGCTCAACGTGGCGATCAGCCGCGCCAAATACGCTGCGTACGTGGTGCGCTCGGCGCTCTTGACCGACTACCTGCCGTCGACGCCGGACGGGATGATCGAACTCGGCGCGTTCCTGTCGGTGACCGCATGACCATGCCGCAGCCGGGCATACCGGTGCCGCCCGTTCACCACGTCTGGACCGCGGGACCGTCCGATCGCCGGCGCTTCACGTGGCTCTCCACCCAGCGAGCCCTGACCCGGTGGCAGCTGTGGTTGATCATCGTCGTCGGCATCGGTTTAGTCTCAGCCGGCGCCGGGTCCATACCGGCGGCCATTGGCATCGCGGTCGTCCTGCTGCTGGTGTTCTTCGGGCTCATCACGGCGATGACCTGGTTCCGCAGCTATCGAGCCTTGGGCCACAACATGTTTCCCGGCGCGCAGTGGGCCTCCGGGTTCAACGACCAGGGGTTCATGCTGGCCACCCCGACCGGCACGGTGACGCTCGACTGGGGTTCGGTCATCGCGATCCGGCCCTCCGCCGCGATGGTGACCCTCCAGACCAAGACCGGCCGCATCGGCATCCCCGCGCCGCTCGTCCCGCCACCTGCTGTCGCATACGCCGCCGACCAGATCGCCCGTCGACGGCCGGTGTCGCGGCCATGACGCTCTTGGATCAGCTGGCATCGATCGTCGGCACCGGGTACGTCACGACCGATCCCGACGTGCTCGCCGGACGCGTCGTCGACCACACCGGGCGCTACCGAGGCCACGCCCAGGCGCTGGTCCGCCCCGGCAGCGAGGACGAAGTTGCCGCAGTGCTGCGTGCGTGCCGCGATGCGGGCGCCTGCGTCACGGTGCAGGGCGGGCGGACGTCACTCGTGGCCGGCACCGTTCCCGAGCACGACGACATCCTGCTCTCCACCGAACGGTTGTCGGCGGTCGGAGCTGTCGACACCGAGGAACGTCGCATCCGGGTCGGCGCCGGAGCGACCTGCGCCGCGGTGCAGCGCGCCGCGACCGCCGCAGGCCTGGTGTTCGGCGTCGACCTCGCGTCCCGCGATTCGGCCACCGTCGGCGGTATGGCGTCGACCAATGCCGGCGGCCTGCGGACCGTGCGCTACGGCAACATGCGCGAACAGATTCTGGGCCTCGAGGTGGCGTTGCCCGACGGCACGCTGGTGCGGCGGCACAGCCAGGTGCGCAGCGACAACACCGGTTACGACCTGACCTCGTTGTTCGTCGGCGCCGAAGGCACGCTCGGGGTCATCACCGGCCTCGACCTACGGCTGCACCCCGTCCCGCCCCATCGGGTGACCGCGGTGGCCGGGTTCGACGACCTCGACGCCCTGATCACCACCGGGCGACGGCTCCGGGACACCGACGGCATCGCGGCACTGGAACTGGTCGACGCACGCGCCAGCGCCCTGACCGCGGAGCACCTCGGTGTGCACGCCGCCGTCGGCGGCGCCTGGCAGCTGCTGGTCGAAATGGCCGGCGAGGCAGACCAAACCGACCTGCTGGCCGACGTGTTGAGCGATGCCGAACTGACGGGTGATCCCGCGGTGGGCGTCGATGCCGGCGCAAGCCAGCGGCTGTGGCAGGTTCGCGAATCCATCGGCGAGGTGCTGGGCTGGTATGGCCCACCACTGAAATTCGATGTGTCGCTGCCACTTTCCTCGGTCGCACGGTTCGCCCGTGCGGCGGTGGCGGTCACCGAAGCGCACGCGCCCGAGGCCATCCCCGTACTGTTCGGCCATATCGGCGAGGGCAACCTGCATCTGAACCTGGTGCGCTGCAACGTCTCCGGCGAAACCGAACGAGCCCTCTACACCGCGATGATGAACCTGATCGCCGACTGCGGCGGCAACGTCAGCTCCGAACACGGCGTCGGCACCCGCAAGCGCGACTACCTGACCATGTCGCGCACCGACGCCGACGTCGCGGCCATGCGCACGGTGAAGGCGGCGTTCGACCCGACCGGGTACCTCAACCCCGCGGTGCTGTTCCGCTGATCCGGTCCCAGAGGCTCCGGTAGCGTCAATATGGTGCGCCGATTCGCCGTGGTTGTTGCTCTCGGACTGCCCCTGCTCGCGATCACCTCAGCACCCGACGGCCACGCCGCCCCAGCCTGCGGCACCACCGATCCGAGCCGCGCGCCCGCGGTCATCACCGGGTTCGACGGCTACGCCGCGGTGCACCTCTGCGACTACGCCGGGCCCAAGCACTACGGCTGGTCGTCGTACCGGTTCAAGACCGCCGGCGGCGTGCACTGCGAGCTGTACGACGGACCGAACTCGTGGCAGTACTACTCCAGCATCACGTGCTGGGGGACGCTGCCGGGCGTACCCGCGGACGTGACCCAGGTGGAAGTCGCGGCCGGCAGCGTGGCGAGTTTCGGCCAGGCCGATGTGAAGCAGAAGGAAACGCAAAACGGTGGCGTGCCCGTCGACCCGGCCAGTTACCGGGAGCTGGCCCCCGGCCAGAAGATCGTCGTCCCCGGTGCCAAAGGCTCGGTCGACGAGAACGACGAAGTGTGCGCGACGGCGGGCGACGGCGCCCTCACCTGTGAAATCCAGAATCCCGGCGAGGCCTGGGGCCAGGACCGGAAGACCCACGGTTTCGTGCTGTCTGCGCAGGGCAGCCGCGTCTACTGAGCACTGCCGGCCGCGACGGTAACGCCACGGCGCAAATGATGGCCGAGAATCGCCCTGCGGTTACGTTCGCGAGCCGGTGCCACCCCGTGCGGCACTACATCGAATGCAAACCGTAGACGCCTGGGTCGTCGGCCTCGTCGTCTTCGCGGTAATGCCGCCCCCGGCGCGGTGCCGAAGGCGCCTCAGCTTTCATGACCTCCGGCCGACGCGGGCTGTGCCAGTGGTCGACGCGCATCGCGATAGGTGAGGTGCGCGGCTCGTCGGCGTCTTCGGACTCGTAAGGCGCGTAGTCCTCGTCGGGTTCGGCGGGCACGTCGTACCAGTCCCACGGGTCGGAATCGTCCACGGCGTCGAACTCGGTGCGGTCGACGGTGTATTCGACGTAGTCGTCGTCATCGGGAAAGTAGTTGGGCTCGGGCGGTTCCGGCACGGAGGTCCGGGGTCGCACCAGCGGCGCCGCCGTCGTCTGACCCCGCAGGAACAGCGCGGCGACGACACCGAACAACGCGACGAACGCCGGCAGCAGCAGCGACTGCGACATCGCGGTGGCGAACGGTTCGTGCAGGAACGGCGGCAGGGTCACCGGTGTGCCTTCGCCGGCGACGGGCCGTCCGCCGGTCGGCATCTCGGCGCTGATCCGGGACGTCATGTAGGCAGCCATGCCGGCGCTGCCGAGTACCGAACCGACCTGCCGCGTCGCGTTGTAGACGCCGGATCCGGCGCCGGCCAGCCGCGGCGGCAGGTTGCGGGTGGCGGTGGCCGCCAAGGGCGACCAGATGAACGCCATGCCGATGCCCATGGCGATGAACGGCAGCACCAGCTGCCACAGCGGGGTATCGGGGGTCAGCCCGAACGACAGCCACGTCAGCCCGATCGCCAGCGCCGAAAAGCCCGATCCGACGATCGGCTGCGGCGGGTAGCGGTCGATGAGCTTGCCCACGAGCGGCGCCAGCATCCCGGACACCACCGCCATGGGCGCGGTGAGCAGAGCCGACTCCGTCGCGCTCAGGCCGAGGACGGCCTGAGCATGGAACATCACCGGCAGGATCATCGCGGTGACGCAGAAGCCGATGGTGGCCACGGCCACGTTGGACAGGCAGAAGTCGTTGTCGTGGAACACCGTGAGCGGGATCAGCGGCTCGTCCGGGTTGACCGACTGCCAGTACACGAAGGCGGCCATGAAGCCCAGACCGGCAAGGATCACCAGCCAGATCCACCAGGCCCAGTCGTGCGTCTGCCCCTCCTGCAGGCCGAACACGATGCCGAACATGCCGACGCCCGACAGCACCACGCCGAGGATGTCGAAGCGGTGCCGTTCGGTCGGCAACTGCGGGACCAGCACCCAGGCCAGCGCCAGGCCGACGATGCCGATCGGCACGTTGACGAAGAAGATCCACTGCCAGCCGAGGTGGTCGACCAGGACGCCACCGGCCAGCGGGCCGACCAGCGTCGCCACCCCGGCCGTGGCACCCCACACGCTCATGGCCGCGCCCCGGCGTTCGGGCGGGAAGATTCGCGTGATCGTGGACAGGGTCTGCGGCGTCAACAGCGCCGCGCCCAGACCCTGCACGACGCGTGCGGCGATCAGCATCCCGATGCTGCCGGACAAACCGCACCACAACGACGCCAGCGTGAACACCGCCAGGCCCGTCAGGTACAAATTGCGCGGCCCGAAGCGGTCACCGAGCCGGCCCGCGACGAGCAGCGGTACCGCATACGCCAGCAGGTAGGCGCTGGTCACCCAGATGACACCGTCGTAGTCGGTGCCGAGCTTCTGCATGATGACGACGTTGGCGACGGCAACGATCGTGGAATCGACCAGGATCATGAAGAAGCCGAACATCATGGCCCAGAGGGCATGCCACGGCCGACTCACTTGCGCAGCACTCACCGACGAACTCCGGCGGAAATCAACGTATGCATGCAGTCGGTATCAAGTCTGGTGGCCGGCCGATGTGCCGGTCTCGACTTCGACGCTACGGACAGTCGCGGATCCGAACAAGTCAGCAGTTCGGCGCCGCGACCACAGACCTAATGGCGGTGGCGTTCGTGTCCCGATTCGCCCTTGTCGCCGACGGCCAGCAGCGCGAACAGGGCGACCACGACGCCCGTCGTCATCACGCCCGCGAGCGCCAACTCACCGTTGCCCAGCGCGCCGACGAGCGGCGCCACTGCCGCGCCGAGCCCGAACTGGGCAGCACCCAGCGCGGCCGCAGCGGTGCCGGCGGCATCCGGGTGACGAGCCAGCGCGACGGCAGGTGTGTTCGGAATCACGAGCCCCATCGCGGCCAGCATCGCCCACACCGGGATCAGGAAACCGGCCAGCCCGCCCACATGCAGTACGGCCAGCGCGACGAACACGAGGCCGAACACCGACGCGGCGATCAGGGCGACCACAGCGATCTTCTGCGGCTCGAACCGGCGCAGTAGCACGACGTTGAACTGCGTGGAACCGATCAGCGCGATGGCACCGGCCGCGAACACCAGGGCGAAGGTCTGCTGATCCAGGCCGTAGCGGCCCTGCAGCACGAAGGCGGCACCCGCGATGTACGCGAATAGGCCCGACATGCCCAGGGCACCGACGAGGACCAGCACCACGAAACGGATATCGCTCAGCACCTCGACGTACGTCCGCAGGATGGCGCGCAGTTGCAGCGGGCGCCGGTCGGCGACGGCGAGGGTCTCGGGCAGGGCCAGCACCGCCACCGCCAGGATCGCGCCGCCCAGCACGGCGAGCGCGGCGAACACCCAGTGCCACGAACCGCGCAGCAGCACGGCCGCGCCCAGCGACGGCGCCAGCACCGGCGCCACGCCCAGGACCAGGATCAACCGCGACATCACGACGGCCGCGACCGACTCTTCGAACAGGTCACTCACGACAGCGACGGCCACCACAGATGCCGCGGCGGCACCTACACCCTGCAGTGCGCGGGCGATGCCCAGCACCTCGATGTTCGGCGCGAACAGGCACAGCAGCGAGGCCGCCATGTGCAGCAGGATGCCGGCGACCAGCGGCCGCCGACGGCCCAGCGCGTCCGACAGCGGACCGACGATCAGCTGGCCGAGGGCCAGGCCGCCCAGCGTCCCGGTCAGCGTCAGCTGCGCGACCGACGACGACAAACCCAGCTCAGAGGCGATGCGGGGCAGCGCCGGCAGGTACATGTCGATGGTCAGCGGGCCGAGTGCGACCAACAGGCCCAGCACCACGATCATCCGGGTACGGCTGGGCGCCGGACGTACCTCCGGGGCCTCGGCGGGCACGCCACTCTCGGTCGCGTCGCCTACCGCTGTCAGATCCACAAGGGGCGATGCTGCCATGAATATGGTTAGCAATGCATACCGGTTTTTTCTTCCCGGCAAATCGGCAGCATTCAGATGTGATCGCCGGCTCAGCTGGTGCCGGGCACTCAGATGGCGCGCCGATCGTTGACCACGCGTTAGCCTGAATTCCTGTGTACGGAGATGGAGAGGCCGGCCGATGAGTGCTCGCTCCAGCATGAAGGGGCAGTTGCCTGTGAAGCATGACGCCCACGCCGAGAACCCTGGCGCTGCCGCCAAGGCGCTCTCGCACATCCTCGAGGGCGGGGCCCGGGTGCAGGCGCCGGCTGTGGCCGCCTACGTGAACCGGCTACGGGAGCACAACCCCGGTGCCACCCCGGCCGAGATCATCACCAAGCTCGAGAAGCACTACATGGCCGCGACCATGGCCAGCGGTGCCGCCGTCGGATCGGCCGCGGCCTTCCCCGGCATCGGCACGCTCGTCGCGATGTCGGCGGTCGCCGGCGAGACCGTGGTGTTCCTCGAAGCGACCGCGGTGTTCGCCCTTGCGGTGGCCGAAGTGCACGGCATCCCGGTCACCGAGCGGGAGCGTCGTCGCGCGCTGGTACTCGCCGTTCTCGTCGGCGATGAAGGCAAGCACGCCATCGGAGACTTGCTCGGCACCGGCCGCACCAGCGGCGCGTGGCTGGCCGACGGCGCGGCGACCGTACCGCTACCGGCTGTCTCGCAATTGAATTCGCGGCTGCTGAAGTTCTTCGTGAAGAAGTACACACTCAAGCGCGGCGCCATCGCCTTCGGCAAGCTGCTGCCGGTGGGCGTCGGCGCGGTGATCGGCGGCGTCGGCAACCGGTTGATGAGCAAGAAGATCATCGAGAACGCCCGCGCGGCGTTCGGGCCCGCCCCCGCACGGTGGCGCCAGACGCTGCTCGTGCTGCCCGAGGCGCGGGATAGCAAACCCTCCGCAGATTGATCCACCAATAGGTGGGCTTCCGCCGTCCGCGGAATCGGCCGACGGGTTAGCCTTAGGCGGCACGGGGGCGGGCGACCGCCAACACAACAGAGGGCGGGTACGCCGGGCTGAGGTCCGGCGCTCGTCGGACAGAAGGAAACGAGGCGAATAGCGGCCGTGAGCACATCACCTTCACCATTCGGTCAGAACGAGTGGCTGGTCGAAGAGATGTATCGCAAATTCCGTGAGGACCCGTCCTCGGTGGACCCGAGTTGGCACGACTTCCTTCGTGACTACAACCCCGAACCCATCACGGACACAACGGATTCCGTAACCGTGGCAACCCCCGCGCCCGCCGCCGCACCCGCGGCTCCGGCGGCCGCGCCGGCTCCCGCCGCGGCCCCTGCCGCTCCGGCTGCCGCGCCTGCCAAGGCCGCCCCTGCCAAGGCTGCCCCCGCCAAGGCCGCCGCCGGACCCGCGCCCGCAGAGGACGCCGAGACGCAGACGCTGCGCGGTGCCGCGGCCGCCGTCGTCAAGAACATGAACGCGTCGCTGGACGTGCCGACCGCCACGAGTGTCCGCGCCATCCCCGCGAAGCTGATGATCGACAACCGCGTCGTCATCAACAACCACCTCAAGCGCACCCGCGGCGGCAAGATCAGCTTCACCCACCTGCTGGGCTACGCGATCGTCCAGGCCGTCAAGCAGTTCCCGAACATGAACCGGTACTTCGCCGAGGTCGACGGCAAGCCGACGGCCGTCACACCGGCGCACACCAACCTCGGTCTGGCCATCGACCTGCAGAACAAGGACGGTTCGCGCCAGCTCGTCGTCGCGGCCATCAAGCGTTGCGAGACAATGCAATTCGGCCAGTTCATCGCCGCGTACGAAGACATCGTCCGGCGCGCCCGCGACGGCAAGCTGACCGCCGAGGACTTCAG
Source organism: Mycobacterium sp. SMC-13 (assembly GCF_045311035.1). Lineage (NCBI taxonomy): Bacteria > Bacillati > Actinomycetota > Actinomycetes > Mycobacteriales > Mycobacteriaceae > Mycobacterium > Mycobacterium sp. SMC-13. Next base: position 154,760 of record NZ_JBJIAI010000008.1, on the reverse strand, counting down.
CGGCGTCACCATCTCGCTGACCAACCCGGGCACCATCGGCACCGTGCACTCGGTGCCACGCCTGATGCGCGGCCAGGGCGCCATCATCGGCGCCGGCGCCATGGAGTACCCGGCCGAGTTCCAGGGCGCGAGCGAAGAGCGCATCGCCGAGCTCGGCGTCGGCAAGCTCATCACCCTGACGTCGACCTACGACCACCGCATCATCCAGGGCGCCGAGTCCGGTGACTTCCTGCGCACCGTGCACCACCTGCTGCTCGACGACGACTTCTACGACGAGATCTTCCGCGAGCTGGGCATCCCCTACGAGCCGGTGCGCTGGCGCATCGACAACCCGGACTCGATCGCCCACAAGAACGCCCGCATCATCGAGCTGATCGCGGCCTACCGCAACCGCGGTCACCTGATGGCCGACATCGACCCGCTGCGGCTGGACAAGACCCGCTTCCGCAGCCACCCCGACCTCGACGTCAACACCCACGGCCTGACGCTGTGGGACCTGGACCGCGAGTTCAAGGTCGACGGCTTCGCCGGCAAGCAGTTCATGAAGCTGCGCGACGTGCTGTCGGTGCTGCGCGACGCCTACTGCCGCCACGTCGGTGTCGAGTACACCCACATCCTCGAACCCGAGCAGCAGAAGTGGCTGCAGGAGCGCGTCGAGGTCAAGCACGACAAGCCCACGGTCGGCGAGCAGAAGTACATCCTGTCCAAGCTCAACGCCGCCGAGGCCTTCGAGACCTTCCTGCACACCAAATACGTTGGGCAGAAACGCTTCTCGCTGGAAGGCGCGGAGGCCGTCATCCCGATGATGGACGCCGCCATCGACCAGGCGGCCGAACACAACCTCGACGAAGTGGTCATCGGCATGCCGCACCGCGGCCGCCTCAACGTGCTGGCCAACATCGTCGGCAAGCCGTACTCGAAGATCTTCAGCGAATTCGAGGGCAACCTGAACCCGGCGCTGGCGCACGGCTCCGGCGACGTCAAGTACCACCTCGGCGCCACCGGCCACTACCTGCAGATGTTCGGCGACAACGAGATCGACGTGTCGCTGGTCGCCAACCCCAGCCACCTCGAGGCCGTCGACCCGGTTCTGGAGGGCCTGGTCCGTGCCAAGCAGGACCTGCTCGTCGGCGACGAGCACGACGACAGCGACGCCCATGGCCGCTTCTCGATCATGCCGATGATGCTGCACGGCGACGCCGCGTTCGCCGGCCAGGGTGTGGTCGCCGAGACCCTCAACCTGGCGCTGCTCAAGGGCTACCGCACCGGCGGCACCGTCCACATCATCGTGAACAACCAAATCGGATTCACCACGGCGCCAACGGATTCGCGCTCCAGCGAGTACTGCACCGACGTGGCGAAGATGATCGGCGCGCCGATCTTCCACGTCAACGGCGACGACCCCGAGGCCTGCGCCTGGGTGGCCCGCCTCGCCGTCGACTTCCGTGAGGCGTTCAAGAAGGACGTCGTCATCGACATGCTGTGCTACCGCCGCCGCGGTCACAACGAGGGCGACGACCCGTCGATGACCCAGCCGTACATGTACGACGTCATCGACACCAAGCGTGGCGTCCGCAAGACCTACACCGAAGCCCTCATCGGCCGTGGTGACATCTCCATGAAAGAGGCCGAAGACGCCCTGCGCGACTACCAGGGCCAGCTGGAGCGGGTCTTCAACGAGGTCCGCGAGCTCGAGAAGCACGAGCTCGCGCCCAGCGAGTCGGTGGAAACCGACCAGACCATCCCGCAGCGCCTGCTGACGGCGGTCGACAAGTCGCTGCTGGCCCGCATCGGCGACGCGCACCTGGCGGTGCCAGAGGGCTTCAACGTCCACCCGCGCGTCAAGCCGGTGCTGGAGAAGCGCCGCGAGATGGCCTACGAGGGCAAGATCGACTGGGCGTTCGCCGAGCTGCTCGCCCTGGGCTCGATGGTCGCCGAGGGCCGGCTGATCCGGTTCTCCGGACAGGACACGCAGCGCGGCACCTTCACGCAGCGGCACGCGGTGCTCATCGACCGCGTCACCGGCGAGGAGTTCACCCCGCTGCAACTGCTGGCCACCAACACCGACGGCACCCCGACCGGCGGCAAGCTGCTGATCTACAACTCGGCGCTGTCGGAGTTCGCCGCGGTGGGCTTCGAGTACGGCTACTCGGTGGGCAACCCCGACGCCATGGTGTTGTGGGAAGCCCAGTTCGGTGACTTCGTCAACGGCGCGCAGTCGATCATCGACGAGTTCATCAGCTCCGGCGAGGCCAAGTGGGGCCAGCTGTCCGACGTCGTGCTGCTGCTGCCGCACGGCCACGAAGGCCAGGGCCCGGACCACACGTCGGGCCGCATCGAGCGGTTCCTGCAGGTGTGCGCCGAAGGTTCGATGACGGTCGCCATGCCGTCGACCCCGGCCAACTACTTCCACCTGCTGCGCCGGCACGGTCTCGACGGCATCCACCGCCCGCTGATCGTCTTCACCCCGAAGTCCATGCTGCGCAACAAGGCCGCGGTCAGCGACATCAAGGACTTCACCGAGATCAAGTTCCGCTCGGTGCTCGAGGAGCCGACCTACGAAGACGGCGTCGGCGACCGGTCGAAGGTCACCCGGGTGCTGCTCACCAGCGGCAAGCTGTACTACGAGCTGGTGGCGCGCAAAGCCAAGGACAAGCGCGATGACATCGCGATCGTGCGCATCGAGCAGCTGTACCCGCTGCCCAAGCGCCGGCTCAACGCCACGCTGGACCAGTACCCGAACGTGCAGCAGTACTTCTGGGTGCAGGAAGAGCCGGCCAACCAGGGCGCCTGGCCGACCTTCGGCCTGAGCCTGCCCGAATTGCTGCCCGAGAAGCTGACCGGCATCAAGCGCATCTCCCGCCGGGCCATGAGCGCGCCGTCGTCGGGCAGCTCGAAGGTGCACGCCATCGAGCAGCAGGCGATCATCGACGAGGCGTTCGCCCCGTAGCGTCGAACCTGAGCTTGGGTGCGAACTTCCGCCGGAATTTCGCACCCAAGCTCATTTTCGGCTGAGTATGGGCTCGCTTGTGGGCCAATGCAGCGCCGGCCACCGCAACACGGTCGGCATCGAATCCCGCCGGCGGGCCGGACAGCCCCAGCAGTGCCTGCAGCAGCGTGTCCTCGGCATCGGCCAGCGCCCTCCGGGTGAGGTCCGACGGCTCGGCCCCCACTCGACCGGGTCGCCGCTGTGGTCCCGCGGCCCAGGGCCGCACCACGTCATCGCCGACTCGTCCGACAGCCGACCTGATGGCGGCCAACTCCCGAGCCAGCACGCTGGGCGCCGGGTAGGCGCCGTCGCGTTCCAGCATGACGGCGGGCAGCACGGTTCGGCTCGCGAGCTCGGCGAGCAGATCCAGGATCGGCTCGGCGACGTCGGCGGTGTGGGTGTCGTGCCAGATGCCGTCGCGCAAGGCTCCCCCGGCGACGTGCACATAGGCGATCCGATCCAACGGCAACGTGTCGAGCGCAGCGATCGGATCAGCACCGAAGTTGACGGCGGACGTGTACAGGTTGGCCACGTCCAGCAGCAGGAGCGCGCCCGTGCGCTCGATGATCTCGCACAGGAACTGCGCTTCGGTGAACTCGTCGTCGGGCCAGGACACGACGGAGGCCACGTGTTCGAGGGCCAGCGGGACGGCCAACGCGTCCTGAGCGATCCGGACATTGGCCACGACGACGTCGAGCGCGGCACGGCTACGCGGCACCGGCAGGAGATGCCCGGCCTCGCGGTTTCCGGCGCGCACGAAGGCGATGTGCTCGCTCACCAACGGGGCACCCAGGGCCGCCGCACACGCGCCGAGGTGCTCGAGCCGGGCGGGGTCGGGCCGCTCCGCACCGCCCAACGAGAGCGAAATTCCATGTGGCACAACGGGAATTCCGCGACTACGGACCGCCTCCAGCGAAGCCGGCAGGGCGCCGGGCCGGATGCCTTCGGCGATCACCTCCATGAACTCGACACCGGGCAGTCGCTCGATGGTGAGGTCGATCTCGGGCCGCCAGCCGATACCGACGGCAGGCCCGGGAGCTCCGGTGGTCATCCGCCGCACCCGCCGCAGCCGCCACAGCCACCGCCGCCGCATCCCCCACCGCCACCGCCGCAGCTGCTGCCGCTGCCGCAACCGCCGCCGCCCGCGACACCGACGCTGCCGAGCAACGAGGTACGCAGATCGTCGTCGGTCAGCGCGACGAACCCGAGCAGCGCGACGCCGACCACCTGTGCCTGACGGGCCGCATCGGTGCGTCCGGTCTCGGCCGCAGGTTCGGTCAGGGCCACCCCGGACTCATACCGGTTGCGCATGCCCTGCAGGGCGAGTTGCCCTTCGGCGGACGGGCGGTGTGCCGCATCGGCAAGGAACGCGCGCACCAGGACGAGTGTCGACAGACCGGTTGCCACCAGGAAAACGAACAGCAGAAGGACCTTGTGGTGCAGCTCGATGCCGTTGATCAACCGGAGCACACCGACGACCCACACCGCGCACGGCAGCAGCGCACACGCCCGCAGGATGGTGGTCGACCCGCTGTCGAGAAGCAGGCCCCGGGCACGCAACCGCTCACCGATCGCCACGATCCGGGGATGCTTGCGCAGCCGCTTCATCGCCGTCTTCCGGCGGTGCGTGGCGGACACGCCGTCGGCGACGGCAGCGTCCACGTCGTCGATCAGCGTGGCGCCGGCGGCGACGGTGAGCGTGCCGCCGCGGGAAACCAGAAGCCGGTCGCTCAAGGCCAGGTTCGCGATCGCCGTGCTGACGGTACGGCCCGGCCCGCCGGCCAGATATGCAGTCTCATAAGGGTCCAGTAGCGGTCGCGGATTCGGGGCATCGGTTTCCGCAGTTCCCGAGCGCGTCAACACGGCCCGGAAGCCGTACATCAACGCCAGCGCAAGCAGATACGTGACGAGATAGACGCCCAGAAACTGCGGTCCGGTCAGGCCCCACGATGCTGTCATCGGAATCAACTCCCTGCCGTCGGGTCGAAGAAGAGAAGCAATGCAGCGAGCGTCGCGGCAGGGGCGGCGTGCGTCGATGAAAATGGGCCCGCACCGGCCATTTCCTAGCATGATTCACAGGTTGAGGGCGGTTTGGTACCGTTTGGTACCGCAGCTCTCGCAGCGCCACCCGGTGCTATCCGACACCGGCGGTACCGGCTACTGTCGCTAGCAGCACGCGCATCGACCACAAGGGAGTGAACATGTCGGGCTTCGCCGGGAAAGTCTGTGTCGTCACCGGAGCCGGATCGGGTATCGGTCAGGCCCTCGCCATCGAGCTCGCCCGCTCGGGCGCCAAGCTGGCGATCAGTGACGTCAACACGGAGGGCCTCGCCGAGACCGAGGAGCGGATCAAGGCCATCGGCGCCCCCGTCAAAGCCGACCGCCTCAACGTCACCGAGCGCGAGGCCTTCGCCCTCTACGCCGACGCCGTCGCCGAGCACTTCGGCAAGGTCAACCAGATCTACAACAACGCCGGCATCGCCTTCACCGGCGACATCGAGGTCAGCCAGTTCAAGGACATCGAACGGGTCATGGACGTCAACTTCTGGGGCGTCGTCAACGGCACCAAGGAATTCCTGCCGCACCTCATCGCCTCCGGCGACGGGCACGTCGTCAACGTCTCGAGCGTCTTCGGCCTGTTCGCCGTCCCCGGCCAGGCCGCCTACAACGCCTCCAAGTTCGCCGTCCGCGGCTTCACCGAGGCGCTGCGCCAGGAGATGAAGCTCGCCGGCCACCCCGTCAAGGTCACCACCGTGCACCCCGGTGGCGTGAAGACCGGCATTGCGCGCAACTCCACCGCGGTCGAAGGCATCGACCCGAAGGAACTGGCCAAGACCTTCGACGCGAAGCTGGCCAAGACCACGCCCGAACGCGCCGCCAAGATCATCCTGGAGGCCGTCCGCAAGGGCCACGCCCGCGTGCTCGTCGGACCGGACGCCAAGCTGCTGGACCTCATCATCCGGGCCACCGGCTCGGGCGCATACCAGGATCTGTTCTCCCGCGTCACGTCCCGCGTGATGCCGTCGCGCTCGCACTGACACCCACCACCCAACGCAAAGGAGCGGTCATGGAGGGATTCGCCGGCAAGGTCTGTGTGATCACCGGAGCCGGGTCGGGTATCGGTCAGGCGCTGGCCATCGAGCTGGCGCGCTCGGGTGCGTCGCTGGCGATCAGTGACATCGACACCGAGGGCCTGGCCAAGACCGAGGAACAGGTCAAGGCCATCGGCGCGCCGGTGAAAGCCGACCGGCTCAACGTCGCCGAGCGGGAGGCCTTCGAGCTCTACGCCGACGAGGTGGTCAAGCACTTCGGCAAGGTCAACCAGATCTACAACAACGCCGGCATCGCCTTCACCGGTGATCTCGAGGTCAGCCAGTTCAAGGACATCGAACGGGTCATGGACGTCGACTTCTGGGGCGTCGTGAACGGCACCAAGGTCTTTCTGCCGCACCTGATCGCCTCGGGTGACGGGCACGTCGTCAACGTCTCGAGCATCTTCGGCCTGTTCGCGGTGCCCAGCCAATCCGCTTACAACGCAGCCAAATTCGCCGTCCGCGGCTTCACCGAGGCGCTGCGCCAGGAGATGAAGCTCGCCGGGCATCCGGTGAAGGTCACCACGGTGCACCCCGGCGGCATCAAGACGAACATCGTGCGCAACTCGACCGCGGCGTCCGACATCGACTCCGCGGGCCTGAACAAGCTCTTCGACAGGGCGGCCCTGACCACGCCCGAACGCGCCGCACAGATCATTCTCGAGTCGGTCCGCAAGGGCCACGCCCGGGTGCTGGTCGGGCCCGACGCCAAGATCGTCGACGTGATCGTCCGCATCACCGGGTCGGGCGCCTACCAGGGCCTCTTCGCGGCCATCGCCGGACGGGTGCTGCCGAAGCTCGGTTGACTCCCGGGCCCAGTCGTTCGACTCCTGCCCTCGGGCGCCGAGACACGGAGTGGACTTGTTCACCAACAGCGGCGCGGCGATAAGTCCCTGAGTGCAACCGGGACGACGATCCGCGAGTTGTTGTTGAAGCCAGGGACGTTTCGCGGCGCGGAACGGTGCGTGGCTTCAATCAGGACGGCTACTGCTCCCCCGTGATTGAAACCACGCACTTCGCACCAGGGTCACCCACTACTGGTGAGCAGCGCGAGGGCATGTGAACCCCTGACCGCGGATTGCCCGCGCGGCTAGTGGTCCAGCGGGTGCTGGGCCAGCCACGCACCCGCCACGGCTGCCGGATCGGCACCCTTGTCGACCTGACCGATCATGTCGGTCAGCGTCGCGGTGTCCAGTTCGCCGGCAATGCCGTTGAGCGCCAACACCTGTTGCTCGGCCAGGACATTGCGCCGGTACAAGGGCACCACGTTCTCGGCGCGGATCAGCGACGTCCGGTCGGTCAGCACCGTCACCCCGGACGGTACCGCGGGCGCCGCCGTCGAGGTCCAGGCCACCGTCACCGCACCCGCCTGCAACGCGGCGAAAAGGCTTGCGCTGTCCTTGAATTCACGAGCAGCGGGCAGGACGCAGTCCCCCACCCGAGCCGGATGCGCGTCGCCCGTCACCACCCCGACGGACAATCCGCCGCAGTGCCCCGGCAGCGCCGCGACATCCCGCTTGCCCCAGCGGTCCGCGGTCGCCGCGGTGACCGCGACGGCCGGCTTGTCCTGTGCCGACGCCGTGTAGTCGGCGGCGGCGACACCTTCGGGCAGCGCCGAGATCATCGACCGGTACACCTGCTCGTCGGCCCGTGCCGTGGCATGCGGGACGAATCTGGTGAGCAGTTCACCGGTCAGCCCGGGCGCCACCGTCACATCGGCGGAGTCAAGTGCCGCAACAGGATCCGGGACCAGGTGCACCCGGGTCGGGATACCGAAGTACCCCAGCGCCGCCGAGTACAGATGCGCGAGCAGTTTCGACTCGGCGGTCGGCGCCGCGCCGACGGTCAACGCCGGAGGCCCCGGCACGGACTGCCCGCTGCTGCAGCCCGCCGTCGCCGCGGTGAGCAGTGCGGCCAGCGCCACACCGCCCGCCGCGACCCGGCGGCTCATGGTGTTCAGGCTTGCGAGGCAGCCGCCACCGCGGCCGCCACGGCCGGCCCCACGCGCGGGTCGAGCGCGCTGGGCACGATGTAGTCGACCGACAGATCGTCACCGACAACCGAGAAGATGGCTTCTGCGGCAGCCACTTTCATGGCCTCGGTGATCCGGCGGGCACCGGCGTCCAGGGCGCCGCGGAACACGCCCGGGAACGCCAGCACGTTGTTGATCTGGTTCGGGAAGTCGCTGCGACCGGTCGCCACCACCGCGGCGTACTTGCGCGCGACATCCGGGTGGATCTCCGGGTCCGGGTTGGACAGGGCGAACACGATGCTGTTCGGCGCCATCTCGGCGATGAATTCCTCGGGCACCAGGCCGGCCGAGACACCGAGGAAGACGTCGGCGCCGTCGAGCGCCTCGGCGATGCCACCGGTGACGCCACGGGGGTTGGTGCGGCCGGCGAGTTCGGCCTTGAAGGAGTTCAGGTCGTTACGACCGGAGTGCACGACACCCTTGCTGTCGAGGACGATGATGTCGCGAATGCCGCTGGCCAGCATGATGTTGGTGCAGGCCACACCGGCCGCACCGGCGCCGGAGACCACGACCTTGAGGTTGTGCATGTCGCGCTCGAGCACCTTGGTGGCGCCCAGCAGCGCGGCGAGGACCACGATGGCGGTGCCGTGCTGGTCGTCATGCATGACGGGGCAGTCCAGCGCCTCGATGACGCGGCGCTCGATCTCGAAACATCGCGGCGCGGAGATGTCCTCCAGGTTGACGGCGCCGAACGTCGGACGCAGCCGGATCAGGGTCTCGACGATCTCGTCGGGGTCCTTGGTGTCCAGCACGATCGGGATGGAGTCGAGACCGCCGAAGGTCTTGAACAGGGCGCTCTTGCCCTCCATGACCGGCAGCGAGGCCGCCGGACCGATATCGCCGAGGCCCAGCACGGCACTACCGTCGCTGACGACCGCGACCAGGCGATTGGCCCAGGTGTACTTCTTGGCCAGGGTCGCGTCGGCCGCGATGGCACGGCTGACCTGCGCGACGCCGGGGGTGTAGGCGATCGACAACGCACGCTGGGTATCCAGCGGCTCGTTGAGGGCTACGGAGAGCTTGCCCCCTTCGTGGGCGGCGAAAATTTCCGCATCTTCGATGACCACCTGGGGTGTGCGCACAGCACCTGACTTATCTGACACCGCGTCAGGCTACTTCACTCAATTGTTACTCGCCGGTTCCGCGTAGCATTTGCGACTGGTCTACAGATCCGAGAAGTCCGCCCCACGGGAGGTCAGCCGCATGCCCTCGTTCCGCGCGCTCCAACCATCGAACTTCCGTCCCGTCCCGAAAAAGACGCACGCCGGCCCCGATGCCAGCTCCATCCACGTTCCGGTCGCCCGCGCCACTGTCGACTGCGGCGTCTACTCCATGGGCGCGCGGCTGCCCGGCAAGTACACCCACGGTGCCGCCGTCGCCAAGGTGCGCGAACTGCGCGCGGCCGGCGCCGAGGCCTTCGTGTGGATCGGGCTCCACGAGCCCGACCAGCACCAGATGCAGGCCGTCGCCGATGTCTTCGGGCTGCACGAACTGGCCGTCGAAGACGCGGTCTGCGCCCATCAGCGGCCCAAGCTGGAACGGTACGACCAGACCCTGTTCCTGGTGCTCAAGACGGTCAGCTACGTTGAACACGAGTCCGTGGCCAATGCCCGCGAGATCGTCGAGACCGGCGAGATCATGGTGTTCGTCGGGCCCGACTTCGTCGTCACCGTGCGGCACGGCGAGCACAGCGGACTGGCCGGTGTGCGGCACCGGCTCGACGAGTCGCCCACCATCCTCACGCTGGGGCCGTACGCGGTGATGCACGCCATCGCCGACCATGTGGTGGACAGCTACCTCGAAGTCACCGCGCTGGTCGAGACCGACATCGACACCATCGAACAGAGCGTCTTCTCCTCACACACCCAGACCGACATCGAGAGCATCTACCTGCTCAAGCGCGAAGTGGTCGAGCTGCGGCACTCGGTGAATCCGCTGACGATGGCGCTGCAGCGACTGCTGTCCGACCACAACGACCTGATCTCCAAAGAAGTCCGCCGTTACATCCGCGACGTCCACGACCACAACAGCCAGGCCGCCGATCAGATCACCGGGTTCGACGACATGCTGAGCTCACTGGTGCAGGCCGCGCTCGGCAAGGTCGGGATGGAACAGAACGCGGACATGCGCAAAATCTCGGCGTGGGTCGCCATCGCCGCGATGCCCACGATGATCGCCGGCATCTACGGCATGAACTTCGACAACATGCCCGAACTACATTGGCATTACGGCTATTTCGCCGTGCTGACGGTGATGGTGCTGGTGTGCACGGCGTTGTACCGGACGTTCCGCCACAACCACTGGCTGTAATTCAGCTCGGGCGATGAGCGCGCGCCGTAGCCGCTGACGGCAATTCGCTTGGCACGCAGGGCCCGGGTTGGCTGATGTTGCCGTCCGGCCCAAAACCGATCTCGGATCGATTTTTCCTTGACGGCGACGATCGCCGACACCTAAACTCAATATCGAATCGAGTTTTGGTTTTACGAGCGGGCGGCCAGGAGGCAGCGAGAAATGACCAACCCACAGAGTGTCGACCGTGACGTCGACGTGGTCGTCGTAGGCGCCGGGCTGTCCGGCCTCACCGCGGCGTATCGGCTTTCCCAACAAGGACTTTCGGTAGTGGTACTCGAAGCCGGTGATCGGGTGGGCGGCCGGACCGTCAATGTCGACGTCGGCAACGGCGCCGTCACCGATGGTGGCGGTCAATGGATCGGCGCCCTGCACACGCGGATGTACGCGCTGATCGAAGAGCTGGGACTGTCGACCTTCCAGACGTACACCGCGGGAAACACCATCTACCTGCAGCACGGGAAGCGTCGCACCTACACGGGCACCATCCCGCCGCTGGGCCCCCTCGCCCTGCTCGACTTCGCGCAGGCCCAGTTCCGGCTGGAACGAATGGCCAAGCGGGTGCCCGCCAAGACACCGTGGACGGCGAAGAAGGCCGGCGCCTGGGACAGTACGACGCTCGGCCACTGGCTGGACACGAACTGCCTCGTCGACGAGGCACGACACCTGTTCACCACCTGCTTCACCATGATGTATGCCGAAGACCCGCACCGGGTCTCACTGCTCAAGGTGCTGCACCAGATCGCCACCTCGGGCGGAATCAGCTTCATGGTCAACACCCGAGACGGTGCACAGGACTCCCGGGTGGTCGGTGGCATGCAGCTGGTGTCCACGACGCTCGCCGACCGGCTGGATGACCGGGTGCTGCTGGACTCTCCCGTCACCGAGATTCACCAGCTCGACCACGAGGTGCTGGTCCGGTCGGCGCGTGCGGACGTGCGCTGTCGGCGCGTCATCGTGGCCATGAGCCCGGCCGACGCGGGCCGGATTCGTGTCACTCCCGAACTGCCGGTGCGTCGCTCGGCCCTGCAGCGGGCCTGGCACAACGGCACCGAAACCAAGGTGTTCGCGGTCTACGACAAGCCGTTCTGGCGCAAGCAGGGCTTCAACGGATCGGCCCTCACCGACCTGCCGATCGCGCATTTCGTGGTCGACAACTCCCCGGCGGACGGCAGTGTGGGCGTCTTGCTGGTCTTCGTCGGCACGGCAGGCGCAGGTCCGGGCTTCACCTGGACCGACGAGGTACTCAACGATCCCGCGGCGCGCCACGCGGCATTCGTGCGCGACCTGGTCACGCTGTTCGGCCCCGAAGCGGCGAATCCCGTTGAAGTGGTGGAGAAGTCCTGGGTCGACGAACCGTGGATCAACGGTTGTGTCGGCACGCGCGCACCGGGGGTGCTGACGGGATACACCGACGCCGCGACCGTCCCGGTGGATCGGCTGCACTGGGCCGGCACCGAGACCGCGCCCGAGTTCGAGAGCTACCTCGAAGGAGCGGTACGCGCGGCCGAACGCGCCGTGGCCGAGGTTCGCACCGCGCTGAGTGACACCGTCCTCTAGCAAAACGGACCGCCGGTGACAACCGTTCGGGCATGATCTTCCAATGAAAATTGGGCGCAGCTCCACCGTAGTCGCGTTGGTCGTTGCCAGTGGTGTGCTCACCGGCATCACCGCACCCGCCGCCCACGCCAATGGCGCGGACGCCGTGATCAGAGACCTCGAGGCCGAGGGCTACACCGTCAGGATCAACTGGCTCAACGGCAACAAGCCGGTGCTCCTGCCCCGCTGCACCGTGGTCCGCGTCAACAACCCGTCCTCCGACGAACCGGCCGAGGGTGACGTCGTGTGGGCCGACGTCACCTGTCCGAACAACACGTCCTAGGCCCGAGGTTCGGCGGCCCGGCGTCGCTGATCGAGGACGTCGACGCCGTCCTGCTGCCACGCATCCCGCATGGCGGCGGCGCCTTTGAGCCGCACCCAGGCGGCCTCGGTCGCGGTGATCGGTGTGGCGCTGAGGATCCGCACCGGCTGGTACGGCTCAGGCAGCTCGACGTCACCGATCTCGCTGACGCCCAACAGGAATGCGGTGAACGCCGCCCCCTGCCAGACCGGCTGCTGCAGATCGATCAGCGCATCCGGTTCCAGGATCAGGCCTTCGACGGCCGGTGCCGACGCCAACACCGCGATCGAGCGAGCCAGCGCCGTCGGGGTCGGACCGCGCAGGGACAGCACCGCCTCCGCCCGCGGGCCGCTGATCCCGTCGGCCACCATGTCCATCGGGTCCGTCATGGGGTAGCGCGAACAGCCCAGGGACGCATAGTGATACACGTCCCCGTCGGTCGGCCCGTAACGCAGTACCTCGATGGGGTCGGCACCGAGGAACGTGACGCTGGCGCCCACCGGATCGGCGGTGCTGCCGCGATCGGCGAAATGCGTTGTCAGACGGGCACGAACCGCGCCGAGGACGTCGGTCACTGCGGCAACGACAGGTTGCGGCCCGTGGCCGGGTCGAACAGCGTCAGCTTGGAGGTGTCCAGGGCCAGCTCGATCCGGCTGCCCGCCGTCGCGGGCGACTTGGCCGAAACCCGTGCCACATAGGTGTTTTCGCTCGATCCGGCGTCCGCGGTGTCGTCGGCGAGCTGCTCCAGCTGGGCGGCTTGAGCGCCGGCCCCTTCGAGCCGGAAATGCACGTACTTGTCCGCGCCGAGCGATTCCACCAGCTCGGCGTCGACCTCGAAGGTCAGCGACTGGATGCGCGCGTAGGCGTCGATCACCGAGGCGTCGTCGAACTGCTCGGGACGCACACCCGCGATCAGGTCGGCCGACGGCCGCTGCTGGTCCAGCGCCGCGCGGGCCTCGTCGCTCAAGGTGACCTCACCGAAGGGCAGCTGCACCCCGACGTCGGTCCGTGTGGCCGGGAAGAAGTTCATCGACGGGGAGCCGATGAAGCCGGCGACGAACAGGTTCGCCGGCTCGTTGTACAGCTCGTCAGGGGTGCCGACCTGTTGCGCGACACCGCCGCTCATCACCACCACCCGGTCCCCCAGCGTCATCGCCTCGGTCTGGTCGTGCGTGACGTAGACGGTGGTGGTGCCGAGGCGGGCCTGCAGCCGGGCGATCTCGGTGCGCATCTGCACCCGCAGCTTGGCGTCCAGGTTGGACAGCGGCTCGTCCATCAGGAAGGCCTTGGGGCTACGCACGATGGCACGTCCCATTGCCACTCGCTGACGCTGTCCACCGGACAGCTGGGCGGGCTTGCGGTCCAGAAGTGCCGTCAGATCAAGGATTTTCGCGGTCTCCTCGACCTTGGCGGCGATCTCGGCCTTCGGCATCTTCGCGAGAGTGAGCGGGAACGCGATGTTCTGCCGCACCGTCATGTGCGGGTAGAGCGCGTAGGACTGGAACACCATCGCGATGTCCCGGTCGCGGGGCTCCTTCTCGTTGACCCGTTCGCCACCGATGCGCAGTTCGCCGGAGCTGATGTCCTCCAGGCCGGCAATCATGTTGAGCGTCGTCGACTTTCCGCATCCCGACGGCCCGACCAGGATCAGGAACTCACCGTCGGCGATCGTGAGCGACAGGTCCTGCACGGCCGTTGCGCCGCCGTCGTAACTCTTGGTGACGTTCTCCAGAACGATTTCGGCCATGGACTACCCCTTCACCGCACCGGACGTCAGGCCCGCGACGATCCGTCGTTGGAAGATGAGAACAAAGATGATGATGGGCACCGTGATGACCATCGCCCCGGCGGCGATGGAACCGGTGGGCTCCTCGAATTGCGAACTGCCCGTGAAGTTCGCGATCGCCACCGGCGCGGTGATGGCGCGCTGGGTGGCGGTCAGCGACAACGCCAGCAGCAGGTCGTTCCAGGCGAAGATGAACACCAGGATCGCTGCGGTGACGATGCCGGGCGCGGCGAGTGGCGCGATGACCTTCCGGAAGGCCTGCCCCGGCGTGGCACCGTCCATCTTGGCGGCCTTCTCCAGATCCCAAGGGATTTCCCGGAAGAACGCCGACAGGGTGTAGATCGCCAGCGGCAGCGCGAAGGTGATGTACGGCAGGATCAGACCCGGCCAGGTGTCGAACAGCCCGACGGTGCGCTCGATGTTGAACAACGGTGTCACCAACGAGATCTGCGGGAACATCGCGATCAGCAACGACAGGCCGACCAGCAGTCGCTTGCCCGGAAAGTCCAGCCGCGCCACGGCGTAGGCCGCCATGCCACCGATCGTGACCGCGATGGCGGTGGTGATCAGCCCGATGCCGATCGAGTTGATCAGTGCCGAGCCGAAGCCGCCGCCGGTGAAGATGCCCTTGTAGTTGTCGAACGTGACCTGACGCGGAATCAGGTTGCCGTCCTTGACCGTTGACGTCGGCTTGAGTGACAGCGAGAAGATCCACAGCACCGGCAGCAGCGCGTAGACCACCACCAGGACGTTGACCACGCCCCAGCCGGCCAACCTGCCGCCACGTGTCTGATCGCTCATGTCACCGCACCTCGGCTTCCGCACCGGGCGCCGCGGCACCGAAGATCTTGATGTAGATGAACGCGATGATCGCGACGGTCGCGAAGATCAGGACGCTGATCGCCGATCCCAGGCCGATGTTGAACGCCTTGAAGAGATTGTCGTAACCCAGGATCGACACCGAGCCGGTGTTGTTGGTGCCGCCCGTGAGCACGTAGATGTTGTCGAAGATGCGGAACGCATCCAGCGTGCGGAACAGCAAGGCCACGAGGATCGCCGGTTTCATCAGCGGCAGCGTCACTTTGGCGAACCGCTGCCAGCGACCCGCGCCGTCCATCTGGGCGGCGTCGAGCAGGTCCCGGGGCACCAGCACCAGCCCCGCCAACAGCAGCAACGACATGAACGGCGTGGTCTTCCACACCTCGGCAAGCACCACGATGGCCAGCGACGGCAGCTGCTCGGTCAGCGGCGCGCTGCCCGTGGGCAGCAGATTCGCGAGGTAGCCGGTGCCCGGCGTCCACGCGTAATACCAACTGTAGGAAGCGGCCACGGTCACGATGCCGTACGGAATCAGGATGGCGGTGCGCACCACCGAGCTGCCGAAGACGGTCCGGTGCATCACCACCGCGAGCGTCATGCCGAGCACGAACTCGATGGCCACCGACACCACCGTGATGCCGAGGGTGACCACGAAGGCCGTCCACCAGTAGTGGTCGGTGAGGATTGTCGTGTAGTTGTCCAGACCCACGAAGCGGGTCTCCGCCGGCGCGGCGAGGTTGTCCCGGTGCAGGCTCAGCCACACCGCGTAGCCGACGGGATACGCGGCCACCGCGAGCATCACCAGCACGGCGGGCGCGATCAGCGCATAGGCGAGGCGCCTGTCGGCAGTTCCACGACTCACGGGATCAGCCCCTTGCCGTCGATCGCCTGTTGCACCTCGGAGGCCAACTTGTCGGCGGTGCGCTGCGGGTCGATCTTGGTGATCGGAGCCAGCGTCGCCGAAATCCGCGTCGACACCGCCTGATACTGCGGCGTGGCCGGACGGACCGCGGCATCGGCGAGCTGGCGGCGGATCACCGCGTACTGCGGGTACTTGGCCTGGAACTTGGCATCGTCATACAGCGACGCGCGGACCGCGGGCAGGCCGCCCTCCACCGACGTGAACTGCTGGTTGGTCGCGCTGCGCATGCACCGGATGGCCTCGAAGGCCTCGGCCTTGTGCGTACTGGTCTTGCTCACAGCAAGATTCAGCCCGCCGATGGTGACTTTGGCCGGCACCCCGGGCTGCACCGCTGGGTAATCCGCGAAGCCGAACACCTTCTTGCTCTCGTCGTAGGCGGTGGTGAACTGCGCATCGTCGGGCGCGAAGGTTCCGACGTCGTTGATGGCGCTCTTGAGCTCCGCGTGCTCGTCGAGCGGCAGGAACGGCACGCCGCCCTTGACCGCGTTCTCCAGCAGCGACGGCAGCACGAACGGCCAGTTCACCTCGAGCGCGGCCTTGCCCTGCTCGAGCGCGAGCCGCGCCGTTCCCTCGTCGGTCTGGGTGATCGACGGGTCTGCGCCGGGTGCGGTGGCCACCGACTTGATGACCTGCAGCGCCTTGACGGTCGCGGCGCGGTGCTCAGGTGTGTCGGTCAGGGTGACGGTCTTGCCGTCGTCGGACAGCACGCTGCCGCCGGCACTGGTCAGCAAGGTGTTGAACCAGACCACCAGACCCTCGTACTGCTTGGCCTGCACGGCGATCCAGCTGGGTCCCCCGGCGGCATGCAGCCGCGTCGCCTGCGCCACCATGTCGTCCCAGGTGGCCGGCGCTTCGGGCATCAGATCGGCCCGGTACCAGAGCATTTGGGTGTTGGTCGTGATGGGTGCGGCGAACAGCCGGCCCTGCCACTGCGCGGTCTTGAGCGGTCCGGGCAAGGTGTCGTCGGCGGCGTCGGCTTCCGCTTTCCCGGCCGGGTCGTCGGACAGCGGCACGGCCCAGCCGGCCTCGGCGAACTCCGCCGTCCAGACGACGTCCAGGCCCATGATGTCGAGGTTCTTGTCGTTGCCGGTCAGCCGGCGCGCCAGTTGCAGCCGCTGATCGTCGGCGCCCTTGGGCAGACTGACCTGCTTGATGCTGAAGCGGCCGCCGAGTTCGGCGTTGCACCGCCTGGCGAGGGCCGAGAACGTCGCCTTCTCATTGGCCGACGTGTACACGCTGACGACGGTGCCGCCCGCACCGGAACCGCAGGCGGAGACCAACGTGGCGGCCGTGCACGCCGCCGCACCCGCTGCCAGCGCAGCCCGCAGCTTTCCCGCGCGCACCACGGACGCCTCCTGTCTCACGGGAACCTCCCGCGCGCAAACCGTAGAGCGCGGCAGGTGTGCCATGCAACATATCGCCACCTAGTGGCGGATATGGCGACCGAGGCCGGAGGGCCCTACAGCGACAGCCGCCCCAGCAGATCGCGGCCCTGTTCGGCGCACACCGGATCGCACAAGACGTCGTATCGGCCCGCGACGAGCTGCATGGTGGAGCTGAAATCCCTTGTGCCGCGCGACATCGCATACTGCACGCCCGAGGTGATCAAGCCGAAGAAGATGCCGGCGATCAGGCCCGTGAGCAGCGAGCCCCACGCGTTGGTGCCGAACAGCCCGAGCACCAGCCCGATGAACAGACCCAGCCACGCCCCGGTCAGGATGCCGCCGGTCAGCACCCGCGGCCAGGTGAGCCGCCCGGTGACGCGCTCCACCTGCATCAGGTCGACGCCCACGATGGTCACGTGCTGCACCGGAAACTCTTGGTCCGACAGGTAATCGACGGCGCGCTGCGCCTCGGCATAGGTGGGGTACGAACCGATGGGCCAGCCCTTGGGCGGA
The DNA here is from genome assembly GCF_045311035.1 of Mycobacterium sp. SMC-13. Classification (NCBI taxonomy): domain Bacteria; kingdom Bacillati; phylum Actinomycetota; class Actinomycetes; order Mycobacteriales; family Mycobacteriaceae; genus Mycobacterium; species Mycobacterium sp. SMC-13. Next base: position 136,973 of record NZ_JBJIAI010000008.1, on the reverse strand, counting down.
GTCGGCAATCCGGGCTGTCCACCCGGGCCCGGGGTCCGGTCGGGCTGCAGCGGATTCGTCATTCCCCTGGTCTCCTGTCACTCGCCTCGGAACGCGTTTCGGCTACCACGATGCCATGAACTCGTGCGCTAGGTTGGTCGGCATGACAAGTCCGGGCGGGCAGTCGGGCCAACCCTCCTGGGATCCGTCGGGGCCAGCCGATTCCGCGCCCCGGCCGACCGGCACCGATGCCGAAGCGACCAGCGACTACCCGGTGTACGAATACCCCGCGACCGAAGACCCCGGGCCCACCTCCGCGCCGTGGCAGCAGGGTCCGCCCGCGCCCATGCCACCGGCCCCACCGCAGCCGCCGACGGGACCCTATCCCGCACCTCCCGGCCCGCCGCCGGGCTTCTACGGCACCCCGCCCGCCGGCCCGTACGGCCCACCGCCACCGGTGACGCCCCCACCGCCACCGGGATTCCCACCGCCACCGGGATTCCTGCCGCCGGCCGGCTACCTGCCGCCGCCGCTGTACTCGTCGTACCCGGCACCGAGGTCGAGCGACGGCATGGCCATCGGGTCGCTGGTGAGTTCGCTGATCGCACTGCCGCTCTACTTCATCTGCTTCGTGTTCGGCCCGGCCGGCTCGCTGCTCGGCATCATCCTGGGCGTCGTCGCCTTGGCGCAGAGCAAAGGCCGGCCGCAGACCAACGGCAGGAACATGGCGATCGCAGGCATCGTCATCGGTGCCATCACCCTCATCGTCGGCCTGGTCGGCTTCGTGGTGCTGGTCGACTGGGCATCACGCCAAGACCCGACCTTGTGATCGGCGCGCGGGTGAACCGGCTGGCGGTCGGCTCGGTCGTGTGTGCGCTGGCCGGCGTGGTGTTCGGCCCCGTGGCGCTCATCGGCGTCGGGCTCGGGGTGGTCGCCTACGAGCGCATCCCTGGCAGCGGCACCCGCGGGAGCCTGCTGGCCGTGATCGGCATCGCGTGCGGCGCCCTGGCGTTCCTGCTCAACCTGTTCCTGGTCGTCCTGATCCTCGGCGGCTAGCCGACCCGCTCACGCGGGCGGAGTGAACCGCGCACCGGTGCGCGTCATGCCGGCGGCGCGGCCCTTGCCCGCGATCACGAGCGCCATCTTGCGGCTGGCCTCGTCGATCATCTCGTCGCCCAGCAGCACCGCGCCGCGGGCGCCGCCGGCCTGCGAGGTATGCCATTCGTAGGCCTCGAGGATCAGCTCGGCGTGGTCGTAGTCCGCCTGCCGCGGGCTGAAGATCTCGTTTCCGGCGGCGATCTGGTCGGGGTGCAGCACCCACTTGCCGTCGTACCCCAGCGCCGCGGTCTGCCCGGCGACGCGCGTGAACGCCTCGGTGTCCTTCACCTTGAAGTACGGGCCGTCGATGGCGTTGATGCCGTGCGCCCGCGCTGCGACCAGGATCGTCATCAGCACGTGGTGATAGGCATCGCCGACGCCGTAACCGACGGGCTGCTCCCCCACGACCAGGGTGCGCATGTTGAGGCTCGCCATCAGATCGCCCGGCCCGAAGATCAGGGCCTGGACCCGCGGTCCGCCGGCGATGGCGTCGGCGTTGACGAGCCCCCTGGCATCCTCGATCTGGGCTTCGATGCCGATGCCGCCGACGGGCAGTCCGTGGGTGCGCTCCAGCTGCGTCAGCAACAGATCGAGGGCCTGCACGTGCGACACGTCGCTGACCTTCGGCAGCACGATGACGTCAAGCTCGCCGCCACCGCGCGCCACCGCGGTGACGACCTCGATCACGTCGGCGTACGTCCACGGTGTGGTCCAGTCGTTGACCCGGAGGCCGCGCAGCTGGCCCGCCCAGCCCGGCTCGCACAACGCCTGCGCCACCCGGGTTCGCGCCGCGGCCTTGGCGTCAGCCGCGACCGCGTCTTCGAGGTCGAGGAACACCTGGTCCGCGGGCAGCGTCTTGGCCTTGGCGATCATCTTGTCGCTACTACCGGGGACGGACAGGCATGTACGGCGGGGCCGATACAGGTTCTCCACGACCCCACTCTCTACCCTGTGGTGCATGGTGGCGGTCAACAGGGTCTACGTGGCCAGACTCGCTGGACTGGTCGTGCTGGGCCCCGACGGAGAGTCGGTCGGCCGGGTCCGCGACGTGGTCGTGAGCATGGGCATCGTCCGCCAGCAACCGCGGGTGCTCGGCCTCGTGGTCGAATTGACCACGCGCCGAAGGATTTTCGTGCCGATCCTGCGGGTGACGTCCATCGAGCACAACTCCGTCACCCTCACGGGAGCGACCATCTCGCTGCGCCGGTTCGAACAGCGCCCCGGCGAGGCCCTGGTCCTCGGGCAGATTCTGGACACCCGCGTCCGCGTGACCGACCCGGAGCTCGAACAGCTCACCGGCCTCGACGTCGTCGTGGTCGATCTCGCGATCGAGCAGGCCCGGTCGCGTGACTGGCTGGTGACCCGCGTCGCCGTGCGTCACCGCCGCCTGGGCCGGCGCACCACGGTGCACGTCGTCGACTGGAAGAACGTCACCGGGCTGACGCCGTCGGCGCTCGCGCTGCCGGGACAAGGCGTGGCACAGCTGCTGGAGCAGTTCGAGGGGCAGCGTCCCGTCGAGGTCGCCGACGCCCTGCGCGATCTGCCGGTCAAGCGCCGGCACGAAGTCGTCAAGGCCCTCGACGACGACCGCCTGGCCGACATCCTGCAGGAACTCTCCGAACCCGAGCAGGCCGAACTGCTCAACCAGCTCGGCACCGAGCGGGCCGCGGACGTGCTGGAAGAGATGGACCCCGACGACGCCGCCGACCTCCTCGGTGAGCTCGACGCCACCCGGGCCGCCGTACTGCTGGACCGCATGGACCCCGAGGACTCCGAGCCGGTGCGCCGACTGCTGCAGCACTCCCCCGACACCGCCGGTGGTCTGATGACGCCCGAGCCCGTCGTGCTCACCCCCGACACCACCGTCGCCGAGGCGCTGGCCCGCGTCCGCGACCCGGAGCTGACCTCGGCCCTGGCGTCGATGACGTTCGTGGCCCGGCCGCCGACCGCGACGCCGACCGGACGGTACCTGGGCCTGGTGCATACGCAACGGCTGCTGCGCGAACCACCGGCCACCCAGGTCGGCGGGATCCTCGACACAGACCTGCCGGTGCTGTCCCCCACCAGCTCGCTGGCCGAGGTCACGCGCTACTTCGCCGCCTACAACCTGGTGTCCGCGCCGGTTGTCGACGACGAGAATCATCTGCTGGGCGCCGTCACCGTCGACGACCTGCTCGACCACCTGCTGCCGTCGGGCTGGCGGAGCGCGGACGAACCAGGGCCGGACTCGACGCAGGCCATCACTGACAACATCTCGGGAGCCGGCCGGTGAGCGAGCCTTCGGCGCGGCAGCGCCTGGACATCCCGCGCACGTCCCGTTTCCGGCTGACCCCGCGGGTCGACGTCGAGGCCGTCGGCCAGTTCAGTGAGTCGATCGCCCGGTTCCTGGGCACGGGCAAATATCTGCTCATCCAGACGGTGATCGTGGTCATCTGGATCGCCTTCAACCTGATCGCGATCAGCCTGCAATTCGACCCGTATCCATTCATCCTGCTGAACCTGGCGTTCTCGACCCAGGCCGCGTACGCCGCGCCGCTGATCCTGCTCGCGCAGAACCGCCAGGAGAACCGGGACCGCGTGTCGCTCGAAGAGGACCGCAGGCGCGCCGCCCAGACCAAGGCCGACACCGAATTCCTGGCCCGCGAACTGGCCGCGCTGCGGCTGGCCGTCGGCGAGGTGGCGACCCGGGACTACCTCCGCCGCGAACTCGACGAGCTGCGGGCATTGATTGCTCAGCAGAACGGCGGCAAGGGCGGATCCGGCAAACGCAAGACCGGAAAATCCCGGCCGCCGGTCGAGGAAGACGACGCTTTCAGCGGCACTCGGGCCGACTCCGCCGACTCCGCCACCGCGGCCGAATAAGAGATTCCATTCTCCGGAATCATTGCTACGACAACCGACCGCGGAGTAGGTATGGTGACTTGGGTCACAACACAGGTCACCGGGGTCACTCCGGTATTCCACTTTCATAGGATGGCTCAGTGCACATCGGGGGCGACACCGCTGATTCCGCGGACAACGCTGCGCCTACTACTGAATCCCACGCATTTCCCGGCGATTCCGAGCCGGCTGACGACGCCATCGAGGATTACGACGCCGCGGTTGGCGATGACAACGACGCCGCCACCGAAGCCGGGCCCGGTCGGCGTCGGCAGATCGCCAGGGCGCTGCGCCGGCCGTTGGCCGGTGTCGCGGTCGTCGCGCCGCTCGTCCTGATGCTTGCCGTCGGCGGTTCGGCGCCAACTCGGCAAACAACCGCGCACACCAGCGCCACCACGGGCGTCACGCCGCTGGCCGCCGTCACACCCACCACGCCCGGCCCCCGCAATCGGGCCGGGATGACGGTCGTCGCGTCCGATCAGATGCCCCGCGCGCTGCACATGGACCCGACCACTGCCCTGTCGCCGCCGCCGGCGTCGCTCGTGATGGCCCCCGGCGGGCTGCGCATCCCGCCGATCGTCCTCAACGCCTACCGCACCGCCGAGAAGATCATGGCGACCAGCGCACCGGGCTGCGGTATCAGCTGGAACCTGCTGGCCGGTATCGGCCGCATCGAGTCGGGCCACGCCAACAGCGGCGCCACCGACGCGCGGGGCACCGCGCTCACCCCGATCCTGGGGCCCGTCCTCGACGGCACGCTGGCCGGCAACGAGGTCATCGTGCAGAGCATCTCGGCCGGACGCGTGACCTATGCCCGGGCGCTGGGGCCCATGCAGTTCCTGCCCGGCACGTGGGCCCGGTACGCCGCGGACGCTGTCGGCGACGGCAAGCCCGACGTGCAGAACGTCTACGACGCCTCCCTGGCCGCGGCCCGCTACCTGTGCAGCGGCGGGCTGAACCTGCGTGATCCGTCCCAGGTGCTGACCGCGATCCTGCGCTACAACAACTCGATGCCCTACGCCCAGAACGTGCTCGGCTGGGCCAAGGCCTACGTCACCGGCATCGCGCCGGTCGACCTGCCGCCGATCGTCGGCCCGCCGCCCGCCATCGGCGACCAGCACCTGGACAACCCCGAGGGACTCGGGCCGGGGCTGCCGATCAACGCGATGGGACTGCCGTCCGACGACCCGCTGGCGATGACGCCCGCGCTGCAGATGGGCCGCATGGGTCCGCTGCCCGGGCCGGCCGAACCGAAACAGAACTGCGCGGTCTTCTGCCTGCAGGGCGGCCCCTCGCCGAGCGCCGTGCCCGTCCCCGCCCCGGATGCCCCGGCGCTGGACGCCCCGGCGCCGAACCCGTTCGGGCTGCCGCCGTTCCAGTTGCCGCCGGCCCCGCTCGCGCCCGCACCCGCGCCCGTCGCGCCGCTGCCTCCGGGTCCCATCCCGATCACCGCGGTCGGCGTCGGCACCCCGGCCGCCGGCCCGGTCGGCGCCGCACCGGGACCCGCGCCCGGCCCGGCAGCGGTCCCGGCAGTGCCGGCTCCCGCCGGCCCGTTGCCCGCGGAAGCCATGGGTCCGCCGCCGCCCGCCTTCCCGGGCCTACCCTGACCAGCTGCCGGTGCGCTGACCGGCAGTTATAAACTCGCGAGTAATGTCTGCTGAGCTGAAAGCCGCTGTGCGCGCCGCACTGGGCAAAGTCATCGATCCTGAACTGCGCCGTCCGATCACCGAGGTCGGGATGGTCAAGGACGTGACGGTCGAGTCCGACGGCGCGGTGCACGTCGAGATTTACCTGACCACGTCGGCCTGCCCGAAGAAGACCGAGATCAGCGATCGGGTCACCGCGGCCGTCACCGACGTGCCGGGCACCGGGGCCGTCAAGGTGACCCTCGATGTGATGAACGACGAGCAGCGCGCCGAACTGCGCAAGCTGCTGCGCGGCGACGACAAAGAGCCGGTCATCCCGTTCGCCCAGCCCGGCTCGTTGACCCGGGTGTACGCGGTGGCGTCGGGCAAGGGAGGCGTCGGCAAGTCCAGCGTGACGGTGAACCTGGCCGCCGCGCTGGCCGCCAGGGGCCTGTCAGTCGGCCTCCTCGACGCCGACATCTACGGCCACTCGGTGCCCCGGATGATGGGTGTGCAGGATCGTCCCACCCAGGTGGATTCGATGATCCTGCCGCCGGTTTCGCACGATGTGAAGGTCATCTCCATCGCGATGTTCACCCAGGGCAACACCCCGGTGGTGTGGCGCGGGCCGATGCTGCACCGCGCGCTGCAGCAGTTCCTGGCCGACGTGTACTGGGGCGACCTCGACGTCCTGCTGCTCGACCTGCCGCCCGGCACGGGCGACATCGCCATCTCGGTGGCGCAATTGATCCCCGGCGCCGAGATCCTCGTCGTCACCACACCGCAGATGGCCGCCGCCGAGGTCGCCGAGCGCGCCGGCGCCATCGCGGTCCAGACCCGTCAGCGCATCGTCGGCGTGGTCGAGAACATGTCCGGACTGACCCTGCCCGACGGCACCACGATGCAGCTGTTCGGCGAGGGCGGCGGCGCACAGGTCGCCGAAAGCCTCACGCGCACAGTCGGTGCCGAGGTTCCGCTGTTGGGCCAGGTCCCTCTGGACCCGCAGCTCGTGAGCGCCGGCGACACCGGTGTGCCCCTGGTGCTGTCCGGACCGGACACCGCCGCCGGCGCCGCGTTGCGCGGCATCGCCGACAAACTGTCCAGCCGCAAGCGCGGACTGGCCGGGATGTCGCTCGGGCTCGACCCGGCTGGGCGCTGAGCCTCCCCCGTCCGACAGGAATCCACAAGTGACACATATCCATACGCGCAGCGGCGCACAGAACGTCGGCCTGCTGAGCGTGGCGGCCTACCGCCCCGGCCGCGTCGTCACCAACGACGAAATCTGCGAGACCATCGATTCGTCGGACGAGTGGATCTACTCCCGGACGGGCATCAAGAACCGCCGCTTCGCCGGCCGCGACGAGTCGGCGGTCACGATGGCCTGCGAGGCCGGACGGCGCGCCTGTGCCGCGGCGGAGCTGTCCGGCTCGGACATCGACGCCGTCATCGTGGCCACCAGCACCAACTTCCGCAACACCCCGCCGTGCGGGCCCCAGGTCGCCACCGAGATTGGCGCGCAGGGCATTCCGGCCTTCGACATCGCCGCGGGCTGCGCGGGATTCGGCTACTCGCTGGGGGTGGCCGCCGACATGATCCGGGCCGGTAGCGCGGGCCGCATCCTGGTGGTGGGCTCGGAGAAGCTGTCCGACGCCATCGACATGACCGACCGCAGCAACGCCTTCATCTTCGCCGACGGCGCCGCCGCGGTGGTCGTCGGACCGACCGAGGAGCAGGGCATCGGGCCCACCGTCGCCGGCAGCGACGGCGAGCAGTCCAGCGCCATCGTGCAGGACCTCAGCTGGATCGATTACACCGAGAACCCTTCCGGCCCAAGACCTTTCCTGCGCATGGAGGGCCAGACCGTCTTCCGCTGGGCGGCCTTCCAGATGGTCGACGTCGGCAAGCGCGCGATCGCGGCCGCGGGCCTCACGGTCGACGACATCGACGTGTTCATCCCGCATCAGGCCAACGGCCGGATCAACGAGCTGCTCACCAAGGGCCTCGGACTCAGTCCGGAAACCGTTGTCGCCCAAGATATCCAGGATGCCGGCAACACCTCGGCCGCCTCGATCCCCCTGGCGATGTACACCCTGCTGGATACCGGCGAGGCCAAGCCCGGCAGCGTGGCGCTGCTCCTGGGCTACGGCGCGGGCCTGGCCTACGCCGCCCAGGTGATCCGGCTCCCCGGATAGCCGCTCAGCCGGCCACGGCGGCCAGCTTGCGCTTCTCCTCGTAGAACCGCGCGCGCTCGTCGAGCATCCCGAGGAACCCGATCAGTTCCTCACGAGCCTGCTCACCGACCGCACCGAAATCGTTGCGCTCGAAGATGTTCCAGAAACGCAGCACCGGCACCAGCACGTCGTCGTGGTGGATGCGCAGGTCGTAGATGCCGGCCTTGGCGATGGTGAGCGCGTTCTTCGCGAAGTCGGCCATTCCCACCCCCGGCATGGCGAAGTTGATGACCTCGTCGCGAATGGCGACCATCGCGTCGTCCGGTGCGATGTCGAGCGCTGCGGCCATCAGGTTGCGGTAGAAGACCATGTGCAGGTTCTCGTCGGCCGCGATCCGGGCCAGGAGCTGGTCCGCCAGCGGGCAGCCCGACGCCCGGCCGGTGTTGCGGTGCGAGACGCGCGTAGCCAGTTCCTGGAATGACACATAGGCCAGCACCGACAGCGCGCTGCGGTCCCCCGCGTCATAGCCGGCGACGGTGTGCTCCATGCGAAGCCGTTCCAGGGCAACGGGATCGACGCCGCGGGTGACCACCAGGTAGTCCCGCAGCGCGATGCTGTGGCGGCCCTCCTCGGCCGTCCACTGCCCGATCCAGGTGCCCCATGCCCCGTCACGGGAGAAACGGGTGGCGATCTCGCGGTGGTACGACGGCAGGTTGTCCTCGGTCAGCAGGTTGACGGTCAGGGCCGTCTTGGCGACCGGGTCGAGCGGCGAGTCCTCCGGCTGCCAGTCTTCGCCACCGAGGAACGCGAAGTCCCGCCCGCGGCTCCACGGGACGTAGTCGTGCGGGAACCATTCCCGCGACATCTCGAGGTGCCGGTCGAGGTTCTGCGCGACGACGGGCTCCAGTTCGTACAGCACGGCGGCCTGGGTATCCATGGGTCATTCCCTTCATCGGTGGTCGGCGTCAGGTCCACACCCTCTCGAACCTACGGTACCGTAACCTACGGTAGCGTAGGTTAGCGTTCGATGACCAGACGGTGACGACCACTTCATGAAAAAAGCCCGGCCTGTGGCATGACCACAGACCGGGCTTTGCCCGGGTAACCCCGAGAAACCCGTCAGCCCCGCAGTGCCGACACGAAGATCGCGGGCAGTTTGGCCCAGCTCGGCTTGCCGGCGAACGCGGTGAGGAGCCGGCCGGTCGAAGCGGCCGTACGGTTGTTGACGAACCACGGCGGCTTCGGCGAGATCGACAGCTCGCCGCCGATCAGCGAGCGCGGCGACGGGCGGAACGGCCCCCGCACCACGGTGCGCTCGGGCTTCTCGATCAGGAAACCGTTGTGCACCACACCGATTCCGCTCTGCACGTCATCGAGCGTGTGCCCGGGGAAGGCGCCCCAGGTGGCGTGCGGCGTCAGGTAACCGACGCCGGTCCAGGCGTTCACCGCGATGGTGCCGTAGTGCAGCGCCTCGATCATGGCGTCGAAGGCCTTTTCCAGCGCCTTGATGGTGGCGGGCGCCGCGACGATGTTGACGCCCAGCGTGCCGACGAAGTCCTCGTTGGCCAGGCGGGTGGCCTCGCGGAGGAACTCGACGCCGTCGCTGTCGAGGTCGACGACGCCGTACACCGGCGAGAAGTACTCGGTGCCCAGCAGCGCGGTGCGGTCCTCGGGGTCCACCACCAGCACGCGGTCACCGAGGCGCTGGGCTTTCGGGTAGGCGGCCTCGGCGCTGGCGACGCGCGCATCGGAGCCCGGGTAGTAGGCGGCGCGGTTGGGCGCGGCGGCGATGGCCTTGGTCAGGGCCGCGACGAACTCGTCGCGCTGCGCCCACTTCGAGGACAGCACCACGACCTGCGACGCCACGCAGTTGTAGCCGTTGTTGTGCAGCCGCTGGGTGGCGATGTGGTTGGCCTGGAACGCGATATCGGCCTTGCTCCACTTGCCGGGCACCACGATGGTCGGCGACACCCCGCCGAGCTCGCTGGTGATGTCCTTGTGGAGGATCGGCTCGCCCGCGGCCTTGCGCCGGGCACCCTCTTCGCCGACGCCGAAGACAATGGCGTCGTGCGTCAGGGCACTGCCCGTCATGTGCACGTGGTCGACCGCGTCGTGCTGCACCAGGTAGGTGCCGACGTCGGCGCCCCCGGTGAGAATCCGCACCGCGCCGAGCTCGATGAACGGCGCCAGCACCTTGGTCAGCACCGGCAGGATCGGATCGGTGACCGGGTTGAGCTTGAGCGCCACCACGCGGTTGTTGGCGATCAGCTCGTAGACGGTGTCGAGCGGGGCGATCGACGTGATGTTTCCGGCGCCGAGCACGACGCCGATTCCGTTGGTCTTACCGGGATCCCGCTGCGCCAGACCGGCGGTCCGTAGCGCCTCGTCGCGACTGACACCCGGCTGCAGCCACACCTCGGCACTGAATCCGGACAGCAGGAGCTTGTCGAAGACGTTGAGCGGCAACACGTTCACGGTCGTCCGGCCCGCTGCGGTGCTGAAGTCGGCCCCGTCCAGCGGGCTCTTGCCGGCCTCCAACTTGGCCAGGCTCGCGGACAGTGCGGCCGCCCCGGCCGCCAGCGGGTACGGGCCGGAAATCCACTCCTCACCGACCAGCGGCGACTCCGGATTCAGTTGCTTGATCCGGATCGCGGCCTCGACCCACTCGGCGCCGTGCTGCACCGCCAACTGCTGCACGTCGTCGAGAATCTCCCGCCGGCGCGCCAGAGGCGTTGCCGCCCAAGCCTTCTCGCCTTCGGCGAGCTCATTCAGCGCCTGATCCACCAGGGCCGTGTACGCGATGTCCGTCATATGCTGAATTCTCCCGGTGGTGCGGTCGGTATGGGCCGGAATCAGCCGGCGTGTGCTTCGAATTCCAGCAGCGCGTCGCTGTGGTTGTGCTCGTACGGCTTGGGGCCCTGCCCGAGTGCCCGCTTGGCCAGCAGCGCCTGATACTGCTCGAAGGGCGTGGTCCGGCCCCACTTCGCGCGGGCCTCGGCCGGCGTGTAGGTGACGGGGTTCTGGGCCGGGATCTTCATCAGCGTCGGGCCGACGATCGGCGTGGTGTGCGGGGTGGTGAAGTCCAGGATCGCCAGTTCCAGGCGCGGGATGCCCGCGACCGCCCGCAGCAGTGGCCGCGCGATGAGCTTGGCGATGACGTCGTCGGAGTAGTTCTGCGGGATGCCGCCGAGGGTGCGCATCCACTTCGGCATGGTCGCGATGATGGCCCGGCGCATCGGCCAGTTGAACACGCGGCGCATCCAGCTCGGCACCCGCTCGGGCAGGATGTGATAGCCCAGGTCGACGAGGTAGTTCATCATGTTCTGGGCCACCTCGGAGCCGGCCATCTGCGGCCGGTACTGCTCGAAGTACTGCTGGATGCCCTCGCGCGTGCGCGGCACGTCGTCGGGGTTGATGGTCTGGAATTCCGCGGCCCGCGCGCACTCTTCCCAGTACTGCAGTTCCTCGGCCTCGGTCAGCTTGCCCGGCCCGAACATCTCATAGGTGTAGAGGATCGAGTGCCACGCGGTCAGGTGGATCCACAGCTGCGAGTACGGGTCGTTGGCGTCGAACGGCTTGCCGGTGATCGGCTCGGTGCCGATGGCCTTGCCGTGGATCTTGACCAGAATCTCCGAGGCATCCAGGACCGCCTCGGCGTCACCGAACGCCACCAGGGCGAAGTACTGCATGGTGCGGTCGTAGCGCAGCCGGGTGCGGGCGTACACCTGACCACTGGCATCGACCGCCGCGGCGAGGTACGGGTCGAGGTGCTCGATGGTCACGGCGCGGGCGAAGCCCAGCAGCAACGAGGTCGGGTAGCTCCACACCCGCCAGGTGACCGAGTCGGGTCCGAAGAATCCGTAGTCGACCGCGGGCGTCAGTTTCGTGTCCGCAACCGGCAGACCGGCGACCCGGCGAAAAGTGGCGACAGCATCCATCGTCGTTCCCCTTTGAACATGAAGGCGCCCACCGGCGCGGTTTCGTAAATGGTACGGCACGTACCACTAGATAGCCAGAGTCCCACTGATTGGCTGCATCAGGTAACTCCCGGGCAGGTACATGAGGTAAACAAGGAGCCATGGCGGATGCCACCACCGGTCGCTGGGCCGGCCAACGCGAGCGCAGGCGCGCTGAGTTCATCGACGCTGCCCTCGTCGTGATCGAGCAACACGGGCCCCAGACCTCGACCGAGCAGATCGCCGCCCACGTCGGCGTCAGCCGGACCAAGCTCTATCGGCACTTCGTCGACGCCGCGGACCTGCAACGCGAGGTCGCGCACCGGACCAGCGAGATGATCACCGCCGAACTCGCGCCGGTGTGGCGGCCCGAGGGCAGCATGGCGCAGATCGTCAGGGCCGGCGTGAGCGCGCACGTCCACTTCCTGACGCAACACCCGAACCTGTACCGGTACCTGCAGCGATGCTCCATCGATGAGGGCTTCAACGCGTTCGCCGACATCAAGATCACCATCGCCAACCTGCTGACCGCGGTCCTCAAGGTGTACGTGGCCGCCTTCGATGTGAAGGCTGATGCCGAGCGGTTGTCGTATGGCATCGTCGGCCTCGTCGAGACCGCCGCGGGGCACTGGCTCGAACAACCGCTGCGCGACACCCAGGACGCGCTGGTCGACGACCTGACCCGCTGGATCTGGTTGATGCTCGACGACTCACTGCGCGCGGGCGGCGTCTACGTCGCCGCGGACGAAATCCTGCCGCCGGCAGCAGAGATCGCCGAGAACGCCGATCGCTACCGCGACCCGGCCCGCCTGCAGGCCCTGAATCTCTAGCGGCGTCAGGTCGCGTCGGGGTCGAACTGCGGCGTCTGCGACTGCGGGGCCGCCCCCGGAGCGCCCGGTGTGGGCGGGATGCCGTTGACCTCGGGCGTGGTCAGCGGCTTGGTCTGGTCCGGCGGCGCGGGAGTGTCGAAGGCGCTGGTGAGGAACGAGTCGTCACCGTCGAGCAGATGCTTGGTCAGCGCCGCGCGCGGTGTCATGCCGCGCAGTTTCTGCAGCTCACTGAGGGGCTGGCGCAGGTCCTCGAACTCCGGCCCGAGATCCTGACGCAGCTGACTGGTCGCACCGCTGAGGTACTCGCGCACCTGTTTGAGGCTGCCGGCCGTCCACCGGATGGCGCCGGGCAACCGCTCCGGGCCCAGGATCACGAGGCCCGCGATGACCAGCACGAGCATCTCGCCCCATCCGATGTTGCCGAACATCAGCTGGCCGGGGTGTCTGCGTTGGGAACGACGGTGAGCGTCACGTGCCGGCCGTCGCGGATCACCTCGATGGGCGCGGGCTGACCGATCTGCAGCTGACGCACCGCGACCACGAACTCGTCGGCGTCGGCGACCTTGCGGTTGCCGACCTTGACCACGACGTCGTTCTCGAGGATGCCGCCCTTCTCCGCGGGGCTGCCGGCGACGACGTTCACGACCTGGGCACCCGAGGCGACCTTGTCGCTGGCCGACTTGGCGTTGAGGCCCAGCGTCGGGTGGAAGATCTTGCCGTCCTTGATCAGGACCTCGACGGTGGCCTTGACCTCGTTCACGGGGATGGCGAACCCGAGACCACTTGCGCTGTCGGACAACGACTTTCCGGCCGTGTTGATCCCGATGACCTCGGAGTTCATGTTGATCAGCGGGCCACCCGAGTTGCCGTGGTTGATCGAGGCGTCGGTCTGGATGCCATCGATGACGGTGTCGGTGTCGGAGCCTTCACCGGACAGCGGCACCGGACGGTGCAGTGCGCTGATGATGCCGTGCGTGACGGTGCTGCGCAGACCCAGCGGGGCGCCGGCCGCGATGACCTCGTCGCCGACCTTGACCTTCTCGGCGTCACCGAACTTCGCCACGGTCAGGTTGTCGACGTTGTCGACCTTCAGCACCGCGAGGTCGGTCTTGGGATCCCGGCCGACGAGGTTCGCCGGCACCTGCTTGCCGTCGTTGAACACCACGGAGATGTGGTACTGGCTGGGGTTCTTGGCCGCGTCGGAGATGACGTGGTTGTTGGTGACGACGTAGCCGCGGCCGTCGACCACGACACCGGAACCCTGCGATCCGTCGGTGTCGCCCATCGCCTCGATGGTGACCACCGAATCCGCCACGGCGGCAGCGACTTTCGCGAACCGCCCCTCGGGCAGGTCGCCGCCGTCACTGGTCTTCAAGGTGACCTTGGACGTGGTGAAGGCCTCGACCACCTCGGCGGTCTTGCGCCCGACGACACCGCCGAGCACGCCGATGACCAACGCCAGCAGGGCCAGCACCGCGAGCGCCGTCATCGAGACCTTGCGGCCGAACAGCACGTCACGCACACCGAGCTTGCCGACAGGAGCGGCGACCACCACCGGCGGCGGCGGGGGCAGTGCCGGGGTGCCGAGCGACGGCGCGGCCGACGGATCCCGCCACGGGTCGGCAACAGCGTCGTCGTCGTCCTGGGCCTCGGCCTCCAGCGCGCCGGCGTCGGCGGGGTGGCGCTGCAGGGAATCGACGCCACCGGCGGGCCGGCCGAAGGCTTCGGCGAGCACGGGATCGGGCGCCTGGTTGGTCGGGGTGTACTCGCCCTGGTTACGAATCTGATCCTCGGCGAGGAAGGAACCGGTGAAGCCCTCTGGCCGGCCGAACGCGCGCTGCGACGCCGGGTCCACCGGGGTACGCGTCACCGGACGCGGAGCCAGACGGGGGCGATCTCCGGACATGTCCTGATTCGTCACCGGTTTTCCACTCCCCATCTGCTGGCTCTATCCGCACGACCCGCATTGACGGGCGTCTCGGTCACTCAAAATTCAGGGTCAACCCTACCGGCGCCGACGACGTTCCCGCGGCGGCCGATCGGCAAAGTCCTGGTCATCGATTCCGGATGTCTGGATTTCCGCGAACTGCATCGATGTGTCGTTGGGGATGTTCGCCAACGCACCCAGCAACGCAGTGGGCGCGATGATCGGGCACGAATCGCGCAATGCGCTCCGGGCTTGCCCCTGGGCATCGACCTCGGCGGCGCAATCCGGGCACTGAGACAGGTGATGGGCGGCGCGCAGATGCGCACCCATCTGCAGCTCACCATCGACGAATGCGGCGATGGCCTCGATCGACAGGTGCTCCGTCGACCCGAAGCGGCGTGGGCCGACGGGTCCGTCAGTCTGGGAGGCGAACTGCGCGGGTAGCCAGGAGAACGCACGACGGAACAACTGTCCCCGGTCGACCATCACCGAGCTCCTCTCCGCGCCACGCCTTCGTCCGTGTTGCCGTTACTACTGAATGTAGCGCGACAACCTGGGACGGATACGTCACAACGCTCAGGCGGACTTGGCGGAGATGGCCGCGGCCGCCTCGGAGTAGTCACCCGGATGACTGGCGAGGTACTCGCGCAGCGCCTGCCGGCCCCGGTGGATACGGCTGCGCACGGTGCCGAGCTTGACGTCGAGCGTCGCGCCGATCTCCTCGTACGACAGACCCTCGATGTCACACAGCACCACGGCGGCACGGAACTCCGGCGGCAGCGAGTCGAGCGCGGCCTGCAGGTCCGGTCCCAGCCGCGAGTCGTGGTACAGCTCCTCGGGGTTCGGGTCATCGGCCGGCACGCGGTCGTAGTCCTCGGGCAGCGCCTCCATCCGGATGCGGGTGCGGCGGCGGACCATGTCCAGGAACAGGTTGGTGGTGATGCGGTGCAGCCAGCCTTCGAAGGTGCCGGGCTGGTAGTTCTGCACCGAGCGGAACACCCGGATGAACGTCTCCTGCGTGAGGTCCTCGGCGTCCTGCGGGTTACCCGACAGACGGTAGGCCAGCCGGTACACCCGGTCGGCGTGCTGGCGGACCAGCTCGTCCCAGGACGGCATGGTGGCCACATCGCCGGTGGCATCGAAGACGGCGGTGCCGGTCAATTCGTCGCTGACTTCAGCCCAATCCACTTCGGCGTCGGCGACCGGGACATGGGACATGTGGGTCGGGGCGAGCTTTGTGGGGGCCGGCATGGCGGTCGTGGCAATCTCCAGTTCCGTAGTTTCCGCGTCGTTGGCACATGACGCATCAGCAGAAACCGGTACCTGGAGTCCGATATTCCCGATTCCGCGGATGTCCGGCGACTGCCGAACTCCGGAATCGGCTTGCAGATCGTTCACACTCGCGTGCATGGCGATTACGGTTCCCCACCCTGGTGAGGTTGATGTATGAGCAAACTGAACTTTTCCTGAGAAACCCCGCGTCAGCTCCATGACCTGCGAATACCCGTTATATGTTCGCCAAAACTTAACCTTGGGTCTCGGGCGTGGCGCGTCGCCGCTCAGGATTGCTCCGCCGCCGCCCGAGAGCGCGGCCGTATTGCGCGTGTACTGAGCGGCGGCACGCTGGGCGTTCGTTACGCTGCGCACATGTCCAGCACCGATGACCCGACGGTTTCGGCCGGTAGCAACCAGCCTGACCCGGCGCAGCCGGCCCCGGCGGCACCCGCCCAGGCACCGGCCCAGCCCGTCGCTGCTGCCGCTCCCAAAGCGAGCACGGCCGAGGCCATCGTCAAGCACGCCGAGCGGTCCATCACCGAAGAACCCATCACCGCCGCGGCCCGGGAGCGGGCCGAGGAGAGTGGGGCCAACCCCGTCACCCCGGCGGTCGGCGCACTGCTGAGCGTGCTGGCGAAGATCGCGTCGGCCAAGGCCGTCGTCGAGGTCGGCACCGGCGCCGGCGTCAGCGGGCTGTGGCTGCTGTCCGGCATGCGCGAAGACGGCGTGCTGACCACCATCGACATCGAGCCCGAGCATCAGCGGCTGGCCAAGCAGGCGTTCGTCGCCGCGGGTGTCGGGCCGTCGCGGACCCGGCTGATCGTGGGCCGCGCGCAGGAAGTGCTCACCCGGCTGGCCGACGAGTCCTACGACCTGGTGTTCATCGACGGCGAGCCCGTGGACCAGCCGCAGTTCGTCACCGAGGGCGTCCGCCTGCTGCGACCGGGCGGCGTGATCGTGGTGCACCGCGCCGCGCTCGGCGGCCGTGCCGGCGACGCCGCCGCCAACGACCGCGACGTGACGGCCGTGCGGGAGGCCACCCGCGCCATCGCCGAGGACGAGCGGCTGACCCCGGTCCTGGTCCCGCTGGGCGACGGGCTCCTGGCCGCCGTCCGCGACTAGCCATTCCCGCGAGCGTGCGTGTCTGCACCTAGACACGCCGCTCCACCCGTGCTGTTCGCGCACGTTCGCCGCCGCTGAGCGGGACCAAAATGCACACGCCTGACGGCGTGGCGGCTGCAGACACGCACGCTCGCCGCTGGATCAACGGCCGCCAAGCATCGGCTCACGCCGCGCCGTTGACGTCGCTGTCGAATCTTTACGAGCTCTTGACGGGTCAGATCCTTGACGACCGACTGAACGCGTGTTTAGCGTATTGAACATGCGTTCAGTCGAGGACCTCACCACCGTCGCCCGTATCCGCGATGCGGCCATCGAACAGTTCGGCCAGCACGGGTTCTCGGCCAGCGTCCGCAGCATTGCGACGGCCGCCGGGGTCAGCGCGGCTTTGGTGATCCACCACTTCGGCTCCAAGGAGAAACTGCGCGAAGCCTGCGACGCCTACGTCATCGAGACCGTCCGGGCCGCCAAGACCGAGTCGATGCAGAACGCCAGCCCGAGCGCGTGGTTCGCGCAGCTCGCCGAGATCGAATCCTTCGCACCCATGACCGCCTACCTGATGCAGGCATTGCAGACCGGCGGCGAACTGTCGAAGTCGCTGTGGCAGAACATGATCGAGAACACCGAAGGCTATCTCGAAGAGGGCGTCCGCGCCGGCACCATCAAGCCGAGTCACGACCCCAGGGCGCGCGCCCGCTTCCTGGCCCTGACCAGTGGCGGTGCCTTCCTGACGTACATCCAGTTGCACGACAACCCGACGGACTATCGCCAGGTGCTGCACGACTACGCGCAGGACATGGTGCTGCCCGCACTCGAGGTGTACACCGAGGGCCTGATGGCCGATTCGACGATGTACGAAGCCTTTCTGGCGCAACAGGAATCAGGCCAACCCATCGTCACCAGCACCGAGGAGTGAATGTGAACGCCGCTATCGAAATCGACACCCTGACAAAGAACTTCGGGGCGGTCCGGGCACTCGACGGACTGAACCTGAGGGTCGAGCGGGGTGAGGTGCACGGCTTCCTGGGGCCCAACGGCGCAGGCAAGTCGACGACGATCCGCATCCTGCTGGGGCTCGTTCGCGCCGACTCCGGTTCGGTCCGGCTGCTCGGCGGTGACCCGTGGACCGACTCCGTGGCATTGCACCGCCACATCGCTTATGTACCAGGCGATGTCACGCTGTGGCCGACGCTGACCGGCGGCGAGACAATCGATCTGCTGGCCCGGATGCGCGGTGGCATCGACGAAAAACGCCGCGCCGAACTCACCGAGCGGTTCGACCTGGACCCCACCAAGAAGACCCGTACGTACTCCAAGGGCAACCGGCAGAAGATCTCCCTGGTCTCGGCTTTCGCCTCCAACGCCGACCTGCTGTTACTCGACGAACCCAGCAGCGGCCTGGATCCATTGATGGAGAACATCTTCCAGCAGTGCGTCGCCGAGGCCGCCGGACGGGGCACCACCGTCCTGCTGTCGAGCCACATCCTGGCCGAGACCGAGCGACTGTGCCAGCGGGTGACGATCATCAGGGCCGGCCGGACCGTCGAGAGCGGAACGCTGGAGTCGATGCGGCACCTGTCGAGCACCACCATCAAGGCCGACATGATCAACAACCCGGGCCGGATCGACCACCTCCCAGGGGTTTCCGACATCTTCTTCGACGGCCGGATGCTCACAGCCCGCGTCGAATCGGAGAGTCTCGGCGCGGTCATCAAGGCACTCGGCGATGCCGGTGTGCGCTCACTGGTGAGCCAGCCGCCCACGCTGGAGGATCTGTTCCTGCGGCACTACGACAGTGGCCGGAACCGCCGCGAACCCGAGCAGGTGCGGGCATGACCGCCGTCCTGGACCGCCCCGGCCCGGCCCGCCCGGCCGGCCGCCGGGGCCTCCAGCTTCACCGGAACCCTTGGGCTGCTTCGTCTTTACCTGCGCACCGACCGGATCGTGCTGCCCCTGTGGGTGCTGCTGCTGTCTCTGCCACTGTCCACGGTGTACATCGGCAGCATCGAGGCCGTCTACCCCACCGCGGCGGCCCGCGCCGGATTCGCGGCGAGCATCATGGCCAGCCCGGCCCAGCGCGCGATCTACGGCAACATCTACAACGACAGCCTGGGCGCGGCCGGCATCTGGAAAGCCGGCATGTTCCACGTGCTGATCGCCGTCGCCGTGATCCTCACGATGATCCGGCACACCCGCGCCGATGAAGAGGCCGGCCGCACCGAACTCATCGACTCGACGGCCGTCGGCCGCAACGCGAGCCTGACCGCCGCGCTGCTGTTGACCGGTGGCGGCTCGCTGCTCACCGGTTGGCTCGGCTTCCTCGGCCTCCTGAATACCGATGTGCCCGTGGCGGGTTCACTGGCGTTCAGCTGCGCGCTGGCCGCCTCCGGGTTGGTGTTCACCGCCGTCGCCGCCGTGGCCGCGCAGCTCTCGGCCAGCGCGCGCGTCGCCCGCGGTATCGCCTTCGGCGTTCTCGGCGCCGCGTTCACGCTGCGCGCGGTGGGCGACGCCAGTGGCAGCGAACTGTCCTGGGCCTCTCCCCTGGGCTGGTCACTGCTGGTCCGCCCGTATGCCGGTGACCGGTTCGGTGTGCTGGCACTGCACCTGACACTGACCGTCGCCCTGGTGGTACTGGCGTACCAATTGCAGGGCGCCCGCGATGTCGGAGCCGGGATGTTCGCCGAGCGGCGCGGCCGGCCTCGGGCCACCGGAATGCTCAGCGGCCCAACAGGGTTGGCCTGGCGGCTGACCCGCGGCTCGGTCCTGGTATGGACCGTCGGGCTGGGGCTGTACGGGCTGCTCGTCGGCAGCGTCGTACACGGCATCGGCGACGAGCTGGGCGGCAGCGGCTCGGCACGCGACATCATCACGCGTCTCGGCGGTACCAGCGCACTGGAGGAAGCGTTCATCTCGATCGCCTTCAACATGCTCGGCATGGTCGCCGCCGCGTTCGCGGTATCGCTGGCCCTGCGGCCGCATCAAGAGGAGACCGGCCAGCGCGCCGAGACGTTACTCGCCGGAGCCGTGAGCCGGATCCGTTGGCTGACCGGCTATCTGGCCATCGCGCTCGCCGGCACCACGGTCGCGATGCTGACGTCGGGCCTGCTGGCCGGCCTGACGTACGGCGCGGCGGCCGACGACCTCGGCGGCAAACTGCCCCTGGTGCTGGGCTCGGCAGCAGTGCAACTGCCCGCCATCTGGCTCCTGATCGCAGTGACGACCGTGTTGTTCGGGGCAGCGCCGCGATTCACTCCGGTGGCGTGGGGCGCCCTGGTCGGCTTCATCGCGGTGTATCTGCTTGGTTCGCTGGCGAATTCACCGCACTGGGTGCTGGACCTCGATCCGTTCAGCCATATCCCGCGGGTTGGTTCGGGTACCTTCACCGCGACGCCACTGGTCTGGCTGCTGGCTCTGGACGCAACTCTGATCATCCTGGGCGCCTTGGCTTTCCGGCGCCGTGATCTACGGTAGGAGAAATCATGAAACTCGCTCTGCAGGCGCTCGCCTCGGCGGCCGGGGGCATCGTCTTCTTCGCGGTGCTGCTGTGCGTGCCGGCCGGCACCATCCACTATTGGCAGGCTTGGGTTTTCATCGCGGTCTTCATGGTCGCGACCATGGGCCCGAGCATGTACCTGGCCATCAAGCGCCCCGAGGCGCTGGCGCGACGGATGCACGGCGGCCCGACGGCCGAGACGCGCCCGATTCAGAAGGTGGCGATCTGGGCGATCCTCGCGTCGGTGATCGGAACCGGCATCGTCAGCGCACTCGACTGGCGTTTCGGGTGGTCCTACGTGCCGACGGCCGTCGTCATCCTCGGCAACGTCGTCGTCGCGGTGTCGCTGCTGGCGGCCCAGTGGGTCGTCATCCAGAACAACTTCGCGGGCGCGAGCATCTCGGTCGAGGAAAACCAGCCGGTCATCTCCACCGGCCTGTACGGCATCGTGCGGCACCCGATGTACATCTGCGCACTGATCATGATGCTCGCGACCCCGCTGGCACTGGGCTCCTACTGGGGGCTCATCCCGGTGCTGGCCGCCGCCCCGGCGCTCATGGCGCGCATCTTCGACGAGGAGAAGATGCTGCGCGCCGAACTGCCCGGCTACGTCGATTACACCCACAAGGTGCGCTACCGGTTGCTCCCCTACGTCTGGTGACACCGCGGGATTTGTGCACGAAAATCCGCGGACAGCGCGGGAAATCGTGCACAAATCCCGGAGACTGAACGGGTGGAACTGTTCACCGGCCTCGGTCTGGCCACCGCGTCGGGCCTCAACGCCTACATTCCCCTGCTGGCGATGGGCCTGCTGGGACGCTTCACCAACCTCGTGGAGCTCCCGCACCCGTGGGCGTGGTTGACCAACGGCTGGGTGATCGGCATCGTGGCCGTGCTGTTGGTCGTCGAGATCGTCGCCGACAAGGTGCCCGCCCTCGACAGCGTCAACGACGTCATCCAGACGTTCGTGCGGCCGACGTCCGGCGGCATCGTCTTCGGCTCCGGCACCGCGGCACAGACTGCCGCCGTCACCGATCCCGGCGCGTTCGCCAGTTCCGGTCAGTGGATTCCCGTGGTGATCGGGGCCGTCACCGCGCTCGTGGTGTCGCTGACCAAGTCGACGGTGCGGCCCGTCGCCAATGTCGCCACCGGCGGGCTCGCGGCACCCGTGCTGAGCACGGTGGAAGACGTGGCCAGCGTCGGGCTGGTGATCGTCGCGATCGTGCTGCCGGTGCTGGTTGTCGTCGCGCTCGCGCTGCTGGTCTGGGCGGCGGTGGCGCTACTCCGCCGCAGACGCCGCCGGACGCCCGATGCGGCCGTCTAGATCCAGACGCCCTTACCGACCGCGACGACGCCGCCGGCACTGACCGAGAAGCGTTCGCGGTCCTTCTCCAGGTCCACGCCGACCATCTCGCCGGGGCCGACGACGACGTTCTTGTCCAGGATGGCGTGCCGCACCACGGCACCGCGCCCGACGCGGGCGCCGGGCATGATCACGCTGCCCTCCACGATGGCGCCGTCGTCGATCACGACGTTGGACGACAACACCGAATTGCGCACCGACGCAGCCGAGATGATGCTGCCCGCGCCGACGACCGATTCCTGGGCCGAGCCGCCGTTGACGAACTTGGCCGGGGCCAGATGCTCCGACTCACCGAGGATGGGCCAGCGCCGGTTGTAGAGGTTGAACACCGGGTGCACCGACACCAGGTCCATATGGGCGTCGTAGAACGCGTCGAGCGTGCCGACGTCGCGCCAGTAGCCGTGGTCGCGCTCGGTGGCGCCGGGCACCTCGTTGTCGTTGAAGTCGTAGACGGCGGCCATTCCGTCGGCCACCATCTGCGGGATGATGTTGCCGCCCATGTCGTGGTCGGAGTCGTGGTTCTCGGCGTCCACCCGGATGGCGTCAATGAGCGCCTTGGTGGTGAACACGTAGTTGCCCATGGAGACGAACGTCTGCTCGGGGTCGTCGGGCGTGCCCGGCGGGTCGGCCGGCTTCTCGACGAAGCTGCGGATGCGGCCGGACTCGTCGGCGTCGATGCAGCCGAACGCCGACGCCTCGGCGCGCGGCACCCGGATGCCGGCGACCGTCGCGCCCGCTCCGCTCTCGATGTGGAACCGCACCATCTGCTCGGGGTCCATGCGGTACACGTGATCGGCCCCGAAGACCACGATGTAGTCGGGGTCCTCGTCGTAGATGAGGTTCATCGACTGATAGATGGCGTCGGCCGAGCCGGTGTACCAGCGCGGGCCCAGGCGCTGCTGCGCCGGGACCGGGGTGATGTACTCGCCGGCCAGGCCCGACAGCCGCCAGTTCTGCGAGATGTGCCGGTCCAGTGAGTGCGACTTGTATTGCGTCAGAACACAAATCCGCAGGTATCGGGCGTTGACGAGGTTCGACAGGACGAAGTCGATGAGGCGGTAGGCGCCGCCGAACGGGACGGCGGGCTTTGCGCGGTCCGCCGTCAGCGGATACAGCCGTTTGCCCTCACCGCCGGCCAAGACGATTCCCAGCACCTGCGGCTGTTCCCTCATGCCACCAAACCTAGTAGCCACCAACCGAAGCGGCCAGACATACGCCCCAACCCGTCGCACGCGTTAACGTCATCGACATGCGGGTGGCGATGATGACGCGGGAGTATCCACCGGAGGTCTACGGCGGCGCGGGCGTGCATGTGACCGAGCTCGTCGGGCAGCTCACGAAGCTGTGCGACGTCGACGTGCACTGCATGGGCGTGCAGCGGCGGGACGCCTTCGTGGCCCAGCCCGATCCCCTGCTCGCCGGCGCCAATGCGGCCCTGACGACGCTGTCGGCAGATCTGGCGATGGTCAACAACGCGTTCGCCGGGCCGGCTGCCATGCCGAACGTGGTGCATTCGCACACCTGGTACACCGGCATGGCCGGGCATCTCACCGCGCTGCTCCACGGCATCCCGCACGTGCTGACCGCGCACTCGCTCGAGCCGCGGCGGCCGTGGAAGGCCGAGCAGCTCGGTGGCGGCTACCGCATCTCCTCGTGGGTCGAGCGCACGGCGATCGAAGCGGCCGACGCCGTCATCGCGGTCAGTGCCGGCATGCGGGCCGACGTCCTGGCCACCTACCCGCAGCTGGACCCCGCGCGAGTGCACGTGGTGCGCAACGGGATCGACACCGACGACTGGTATCCGGTCGAGGCGGGCCAGACCCTGGTTGACCTCGGGATCGACCCGGACCGGCCGATCGTGGCGTTCGTCGGGCGGATCACCCGGCAGAAGGGTGTCGGTCACCTCATCGCGGCGGCCCACCGGTTCGACCCGGACGTGCAGCTGGTGCTGTGTGCGGGCGCACCCGACACCCCGGAGATCGCGGCCGAGGTGGCGGCCGCGGTGAAAGAGCTCAGCGCGACGCGCGCCGGCGTGCACTGGATCCAGGAGATGCTGCCGCTCGAGAAGATCCGCGAAATCCTGGCGACGGCAACAGTTTTCGTCTGTCCGTCGGTCTACGAACCGCTCGGCATCGTCAACCTCGAAGCGATGGCCTGCGGCACCGCCGTGGTCGCCTCGGACGTCGGCGGCATTCCCGAGGTGGTCGACGAAGGCAGCACAGGGTCACTTGTGCACTACGACGCCGCGGATGCGGTGGGGTTTGAGACAGGGCTCGCGGACGCGGTCAATGCGTTGGTCCGGAACCCGGAACAGGCCCGCACGTTCGGGCAGGCCGGCCGTCGGCGGTGCATCGAGGAGTTCTCCTGGATGCAGGTCGCCCAGCAGACGCTCGACATCTATCGGAGCGTCTGCGGCTGAACTAGCTGGTGACGTTCTTCAGTTCGTCGCCCAGGGCTGCGGCCTCATCCGGGGTCAGCTCGACCACCAGACGACCGCCACCCTCCAGCGGTACCCGCATGACGATGCCGCGCCCCTCTTTGGTTGCTTCCAGTGGACCGTCGCCGGTCCGGGGCTTCATCGCCGCCATCGGGTGCTCCCTCCGCACGCGCCCGGACCGCATCCACGGTCCCGGATCAAGGCCGGATCTACCCACTCAGTGGGTCGGATCACGGCACTGAACTGCAACTGAACTATGTCTATTGTTCCCTATCGCTACCTGAGGGTGTGAAAGACCCGCCCGTCACGCCTCCGACAAGCTGTAACGGGGCACCCAACAGGCCTCGACATGGTCGTCCACCATCCCGGTGGCCTGCATCAACGCATACGCCGTGGTCGGGCCGACGAACCGGAAACCGCGGCGCTTCAGCTCCTTGGCCATGGCCACCGACTCCGGTGTGGTCGCCGGAACCTGCGCCAGGTCGGCCGGCCGCGGCCGCGCCGGTGGCGCGAACGACCACAGCAGCTCGTCGAGGTCCAGGCCCCCGTCGATCACGCGGGCGTTGGCGATGGTCGCCTCGATCTTGGCGCGGTTGCGGACGATGCCCGGGTCGGCCAATAGCCGGTCGATGTCCTTCTCCCCGAAGCCGGCGACCGTGGCCACGTCGAACCCCTTGAACGCCGCCCGGAAGTTCTCCCGCTTGCGCAGGATGACCAGCCACGACAGGCCGCTCTGGAACGCCTCGAGCGAGACCCGTTCGAACAGCGCCTGGGTGCCGCGCAGCGGACGCCCCCATTCGGTGTCGTGGTAGTCGCGGTACAGCACCGCGTCCGCCGACTCACCGATGTTGACCCACCCGCAGCGGGTCCGCTCGGCACTCGTCATTGGTCGGCGTCCGCGGTCTGCGCCCGCAGCGTTGTCAGCTCGCCGCGCAGCGAGTCCAGTTCCTGCGCCAGCCGGTCCAGCACCCAGTCGACCTCGCTGGTCTTGTAGCCGCGCAGGGTCTGCGTGAACTTGACGGCGTCGACGTCGGCGCCGGTGACACCGGATGCGGGGAGCACGGTGGCCGTGGTGCCGCGTGCCAGCGGCGGCAGCTGCTCGCTGCGCCCGAACAGCACGGTGCCCAGCGCGAAGAGCACCACCGCGACGAGGATCAGCACCACGAGGTAGATCAAAATCAGTGTCACACCGACGATCCTGCCGGATGGCACCGACAAGCGCCGCGAGGGCGGGTCAGCGCAGGGTGTTCATGGCGGGACGGTCGATCAGTGACACCGTCGACGTGCGGGGCGTGAAGGTGTCGCCGTCGGCGAAGAACTGTGTCAGGCCGACGCCCGAGTCGCTGATGCCGCAGCGCGACAGCAACGTCGCGATCACCTGACGGCTCATCGAGGCCAACTCGTTCAACGGCCGGTTGCGGTGCGTGCGCACCCCGAGATTGACCTGCGCGATGGCGTCGAGGCCCAGCTTGTCGTAGGTGTCGATCAGCAGACCGATCTCGACGCCGTAGCCCGGCGCGAACCCGACCGACGTCAACAGCTCCCGGGTGCCGGCGTATTCGCCGCCCAACGGCTGCAGCAGGCACGTCAGCTCGGGCCGCAGGGATGCCAACAGGGGCCGTGCCACGAGTTCGGTGACCCGGCCGCCGCCGTTGGCGTCTTCAGTGCCGCCGACCTTCAGCGGCCGCCGGTAGAAGCCCTTGACCAGATGCACCCCGTCGGCGAGCAGCAGGGGGCCCAGGAGCTTGGGCACGAACATCGGGTCGGGGTCGAGCAGGTCGGAGTCGACGAACACGATGATGTCGCCGGTGGTGGCCGCCAGCGAGCGCCACAGCGCCTCACCCTTGCCGGGCTGTACCGGCACCTCGGGCAGCGCCTGTTCCCGGCTGACGACCCGGGCGCCGGCCTCGATGGCACGCAGTTCGGTCTCGTCGGTGGAACCGGAGTCGAGCACGACGAGCTCGTCGACCAGACCACCCAGCAGCGGGCTGATGCTGTCGATGACGTCGGCGACGGTGTCTTCCTCGTTCAGCGCGGGCAACACGACAGAGACGGTCCGGCCAGCCTTGGCGGCCTCGAGCTCGGCGATGGTCCACGCCGGCCGGCTCCAGCTGCGTTCGGCCAGCCACGCATGGCGAGCGATGGATTCAGCAGTCATCTCGGGCATTAGGGTCACGCGAGTCCCCTCACTGTTCGGCTCGGTGGACGCCCGCCCTGGATCGACGCGACCATTTCCAGCACGCGTCGGGTGGGGCCCACCTCGTGCACCCGGAACATGGCGGCGCCGTCAGCGGCGGCGAGTGCCGTCGCGGCCAGCGTCCCCTCCAGGCGCTCGGTCAGTTCGACACCTAAAGTCTCCCCCACGAAATCCTTGTTACTGAGGGCCATCAGGACTGGCCATCCGGTATTTACAAGATCTTTTACGTGGCGCAACAAACTAAGACCGTGGTAAGTGTTCTTGCCGAAATCGTGCGTCGGGTCGATCAGGATGGCGTCCCGCGCGACGCCGACATCGACGGCATGATGCGCCGCTGAGGTGACCTCGGCGATGACGTCGTCCACCACGCCGCGTTCGGTGACGCCGTAGTTGACGCGAAAGGGCCGGGTTCGCGGCACGGCCCCGCCGGTGTGCGAGCAGACCAGTCCCGCGCCGAATTCGGCGGCCACCTCGGGCAGTCCCGGATCGGCGCCGGCCCAGGTGTCGTTGATCAGGTCGGCCCCGGCCGCGCAGGCCTGCTTGGCCACGTTCGCGCGCCAGGTATCGACGCTGATGAGTTGGTCGGGGTACTCGCCGCGGAGCCATTCGATGAACGGCACGACGCGCGCGATCTCCTCGTCGGCGTCCACGGTGCTGCCCGGACCCGCTTTGACGCCGCCGATGTCGATGACGTCGGCCCCGTCGGCGATCTTCTGGTGCGCGGCGTCCTTGGCCGCGCCGTCGCTGAAGGTCGCCCCCCGGTCATAGAAGGAATCCGGGGTGCGGTTGACGATCGCCATGATCAGCGCGCGATCGCCGGCCACCTGGCGACCCAGGAACTGGCCCCTTGCGGAGGACTGCACGACTCCCAGGCTATCGGGCTGCCGCAAATCCGCTCATTCCGCGGCCACCGCTGTGGCAAATGCCGCGAAGTGTAGGGAATTCCCTGATTCGAGGAGGTGCCGCGGTCAATAGGTTCGATTCACGTCCAATCGGATCGAGAGCAAACTCCCAGGAGGCCGCAGATGAGCAAGCGAGCACTGTATTTGACGCGCGTCGCCGTCGTTGCCGCGATGACGAGCTTCCCCGTGTTGGCACCGGCGCCCGCCGGGGCCCTACCCAACGGTCTCGACGTGAACTGCAATCAGGAACCCGGCGAGATCACCACCGCGATCTGCGTCATCAGCGGCTGCCCCCGGGTGCACGGCGACTATGTCGTCGACGCGGTGCACTGGAAGATCGACGGCGGCGAGCAGCAAGAAGAGGGCTTCAAGTGCATCAACGGCGCGACCACCCGATTCACCCTCGGCGGCGGTCCGGGTGCCCACTGGAACATCGCGGTGCAGGCGTGCCGCAAGAAGGATCTCGAGGGCGACTGGTGCGGTCCGTGGTCGAACACGACGTTCACCATGCCCGGGAACGCGAAACCCACACCACAGGCACCGCCCGTCGTGACCCCGCCACCGGCGGAGAAGCCCCCGGTGCAGTGCCCCGCGGGCTCCCCCACCCCGACGGTGCCGGCCGGCCAGACCTGCGCCCCGATCCCTGACGTCACCAACGCGATTCAGGCGTCGTTCGGCGCACCCGGCGTCTCCAGCATCGCGTTCAACGTCACCAACACCTCCAACATCGCGGCTACGTGCAACTACACCGCGACGGCGGATTCGATCAACCCGCTGGTCCCGAAGAAGACGACGCGGCAGTTCAACGTTCCCGCCAACGGCAGCCACACCGAATCCTTCAGTGGCGCACCAACATTGAGCACCTACAACGTGGTGCTGTCATGCAAGGACGCCAGCGGCAGGCAGAAAGCCGAACTCGGCCACGTCGAGACGTCGGTGACGTGGTGATCAGCTGACCGAATTCGGCTCGCCACCATGTGATTTGTGCACGATTTTCCGCGGCAAGCGCGGAAAATCGTGCACAAATCCCTGGCTAACGCGGCTTCTTGCCGTCCTTCACCTCGGCGGGGTACTCGGGGTAGAACGGCACGTAGCCCTCGTCGCGGCCGGCCAGCACGTAGATCGGGTCCTTCACCTCGTCGCCGTAGCCCTGCTTGCGCAGGTCGACCTTCTGGCTCTTGAACGTCGAGGTGTGAGCCAGGGCGGGCACGACCCGGATGAACAGCGGTACCGCGTAGGCCGGCAGGTGCTCGAAGCCGGCCTTGGCCAGGCGGGCACCGTCGAACTCGGCGCCCTCGCGCAACTGCACCGACGCCATGCCGGCGCGGCCGCCGCAGCCCGGCACCTCGACGCCGTACACCGTGCACTCCTCCACCTGGTCGTCGGCGCCGAGCGCGGCCTCGACCTCGGTGGTGGCGACGTTCTCGCCCTTCCACCGGAAGGTGTCGCCGAGACGGTCGGCGAACGCGGCATGCGCGAAGCCCTGCGACCGCATCAGGTCACCGGTGTTGAACCAGACGTCGCCGTCCTTGAATGCGTTGCACACCAACTTCTTCTCGCTGGCGGCCTTGTCGGTGTAGCCGTCGAACGGCTGCAGGTTGTTGACCTTGCTGAGCAGCAGGCCCGGCTGGCCGCGCTTGACCTTGCGCAGCCGGCCGTCGGGTCCGCGGGCCGGCTCGCCGGTCTCCAGGTCGTATTCCACGTAGACGACGGGCGACGGGCAGATGCCCGTCGTCTTGTCGATGTTGAAGACGTTGACGAAGCCGGTGTTGCCCTCGCTGGCGGCGTAGAACTCGCACACCCGCTTGATGCCGAAGCGCGAGGTGAACTCGTCCCAGATGGCGGGGCGCAGCCCGTTGCCGGCGATGACCCGGACCTTGTGTGCCCGATCGGTGGGCTTGGGCGGCTGGTTCAGCAGGTAGCCGCAGATCTCGCCGATGTAGATGAACGCGGTGGCGTCGTACTTGATGACCTCGTCCCAGAACCGCGAGGCGGAGAACGACTTGCCCAGCGCGAGCGCCGCACCGGCGTTGAGGGCCGACGACGTCGCGACCGTCAGCGCGTTGTTGTGGTACAGCGGCAGGCAGCAGTACAGGGTGTCGCTGCTGTTCAGGCGCAGCCCCAGCCCGCCGAATCCGCCGAGCGCGCGCAGCCAGCGGTAGTGCGTCATGACACTGGCCTTGGGCATCCCGGTGGTGCCCGAGGTGAAGATGTAGAACGCCTTCTCCTTGGCCAGGATCTGGCTGGTGCCCACCGGGTTGGCGGTCGACTGGCCGACGGCCAGCTCGCGTAGCTCCTCGACCGACATGAGACCCGTCGTCAGCTCCGCAGCGGCACCGCACTCGATGACGGGCTCGTGGAAGTCCGATTCTGTGACAAGCACCTTGGCGCCGAGCAGACCCAGGCTGTGTGCCAGGACATTGCCGCGCTGGTTGTAGTTGATCATTCCGGCGACCGCGCCGCACTTGACCGTCGCCAGCATCAGCAGCACCGCGTCGGGCGAGTTGCGCAGCATGATGCCGACCACCGAGCCCGGGCCGACGCCCTTGGCCGCGAGCACCGACGCGTAGCGGTTGACCGTCGCGTTGGCCTGGCCGTAGGTGATGCGCTGGTCCTCGAACTTGATGAAGACCTTGTCTTTGTTGGCTTCCGCGCGTTCCTGGAACACCTTGCCGATCGACGTCTTCGCCGTCGGGCTGGCACCGAAGCCGGTGATCAGGCCGCGAAGGATCACCGGGGCGTCGGACAGGAAACCGGGCAGTTGCTTAGCAATATCGAGCAGCCCGACGCCGGTGCGTGATGTCTCGTCACTCATGCCCGGTGAGCCTAGTGAGCGATGTCACGCGGCGCACAAGCAGCCATGGCCGCGTCGACGTCCTTGACGACGATGAGGCGGTCGAGCGCGGCCCGCTGGACGTAACCGGAGTCGACCAGCGTGTGCAGCCAGGCCAGCAGGCCGTCGTAGTGGCCGTGCGGATCGAGCATCACCAGCGGCTTGTCGTGCATGTTGAGGTAGCCGGCCGTCCAGGCCTCGAAGAACTCCTCGAGGGTGCCGATACCGCCGGGCAGCGCGATGAAGGCGTCGGACCGGTCCTCCATGATCTGCTTCCGCTCGCGCATGGTGTCGGTGACGATCAGTTCGCTGGCGTTCACGTCGGCCAGCTCGCGGTGCACCAGCTTCTTGGGAATGACGCCGATGGTGCGGCCGCCGTTCTCCCGGGCTCCGTCGGCGACGGCGCCCATCGCCGAGACGTTGCCGCCGCCGGACACCAGGGTCCAGCCTTTCGCGGCGATGGCCCGGCCCACATCGCCGGCGAGGGTGAGCAATTCGGGATGACGGGGACCGGCGGCGCAGTAGACACAGACGGCGTAGGGATTCTCGGGGGTGTTGTCGGCCAGCACAGCACAACGCTAATCGAGCGATGCCGTCCGCCGCGCAGCCATAGGATCGGACCGTGGTGCTCAGCCAGCTGAAAGCGGGCGTCGAAACCCGGGCCGGTGCGCTGCTGACGGGTGCCCGCGGGTCTGGCAAGACCACATCGGCGCGCGTGGCTTTCGACGAGTTGGCGCCCGGCTTCGAACGAGCAGCCTGGATCACCGGCACCGCCGCCGATTCGCGGGTGCCGTTCGGTGCCTTCGAGCCGCTGTTCACGGTGCCCGAGACGGGCCGGACGATCCAGGTGCTGCGCGCGGCGCGGGAGGCGCTCGGGACCGGACTGCTGTTGGTCGTCGACGACGGGCATCTGCTCGACCGGCTGTCGGCGTCGTTGGTATATCAGCTCGCGGTGTCGGGAGCGGCCCGGGTCATCGTCACGGCGGAATCGAATCAGTCTCTGCCCGAGGGCCTTTCGTCGCTGGTTCGGGACCGGTTGGTGGTTCCGGTGACTGCTGACGAGCCGGTCCGGGCCGTGGTGTCGCACGATTCTGAGCCGCCGCCAGCGGACGGCGACGGCGTCGTCGGCCGGCTGCGGCGTGCGGTGCGGGCACTCGACGGCGGCGACGCACGACCCGTCGCCGAACTCGCTGCCGCCGCCGAGGATGCCCTGCGCCTGGGCGATCTGGAGCTGGCGGAGCGGCTGGGGCGGGCCGCACTGCCGGCCGGCGGCCTGGCCGCCCGGATCACATTGAGCTATGCCCTGGCCTGGCAGGGCCGCGGCCTGGACGCCGACGCCGTACTGGCCGAGGTCGACGCGGCCGCACTGACCGAACCCGCGTTGATGATGTGGGCGCTGCCCCGCGCGGCCAACCAGTTCTGGATGCTGTCAGAGCCCGAGCGCGCGACGGCCTTCCTGCGCACCGTCAGAAGCCGCGTCCAGACGCCGACGGCGCAGGTCACTCTGGACGCCTTGTCGGCGACGTTCGCGATGAACGCCGGCAATCTGAACCGGGCCATGCAGCTCGCCGACTCGGTATTGGCCAGTGCAGAACCGAGCGACACCGCCGTCGGCTGGGCGGCGTCGGCGGCGGCGCTGAGCTGTGCTCGCACGGGCCGGTTGACCGAGGTGGACGGCTTCGCCGAGCGCGCCCTGGCCGCCGGGCAGCCGGGTCTGTTGCGGTTCACCAGCGGGTTCGGGCAGACCACGGTCCTGCTGTTGGCCGGGGAGCCGGACAAGGCTCAGCAGCTGGCTCAGCAGCTGATCGACTTCACGCAGTCCCAACAACCCGGGCGGGCCATCGGCGAGGTGCTGTTGGCCGATGTGTTGATCTCACGGGGCGAACTCGACGCGGCGATCGAACTACTCGAGAACGCGGCGAAAGTGCTGGCGCGCACCGGATATTCGTGGGGCCCGCTGGCCTGGATGTTGCTGGCGCGGGCGCTCGGACAGCGTGGGGCAACCGCCGAGGCAGGCCGGGCTCTGGCCCGTGCCGAAGCCCGGCACGGCTTGAAGTCGATGTTATTCGCGCCCGAATTGGCCCTGGCCCGCGCCTGGACCAACGCCGCTCGGCGGGACCGGCACGGCGCGATCGCCGCCGCCCGTGAGGCGCTCCGCGCGGCCGAGCGGGGCGGCCAGTCCGCGGTGGCGCTGCGCGTCCTGCACGACGCGGCGTTGCTGGGCGATGTCCGGGCCGCGGACTGTTTCGACCGCGTCGGCGTCGACTGTGCGTTCGGCAGGCAGGCTCGCGCCGTGGCGGCGGAGGTCGCCGGCGATCGCGCCTGACCATTTGCCGCAGGGCACGTCGCCGACACCGCCATAGGATTGACCGCAACATGTCTTCGAGGGGGCAGATCATGGGCGATCCGCTGTACGTCAATACCGAGGGTGTGCTGGGCATGGCCCGGGTGCACGACGCGGTCGCGGCCGGGCTCGGCCAGCTCCAGAACGGCGCGGGTCTCGGTCAGTCGGTCGGCCCGGCCGGTCCGGCGACGACGCACGGGCTGATCGCCCACGGCATGAATTCGGCGCTCGGCGGGGTGATGGCGCGGCGCGACAGCATCCTGCAGTCGACGGGTGCGGCCGGCCAGCAGCTGTCCGAGCAGTTGCACCGCGCCGCAGAGGCATACCG
The DNA here is from genome assembly GCF_045311035.1 of Mycobacterium sp. SMC-13. NCBI lineage: Bacteria > Bacillati > Actinomycetota > Actinomycetes > Mycobacteriales > Mycobacteriaceae > Mycobacterium > Mycobacterium sp. SMC-13. The sequence continues at coordinate 104,216 of NZ_JBJIAI010000008.1, read as the reverse complement.
GGCCGGTGACGAGCAGGGCGCGCGTGGGCTGTCTTCGGCCGCCGAGGGCATTCCCGGAGGCGGCGCCGGAAGCGGTGTCAGTGCCGGCACGCCGGGTGGGCTCGGCGCGGCCGTCCCCGGCAGCCCCGCCGCCGGCGGTGGCGACGTGGCGCAGACGCTCGGGCAGGTGGGCCAGCAGGCCGGCCAGATCGCCCAAGGCGTGGCGCAGACGTTGGGCCAGATTCCGGGACAGATCGCACAAGGCCTCACCGGGGTGCTGGGCGGGATCGCCAGCGGCCTGGGTGGCATCGAAGGTGTCGGTGCCGGGCATGCGGCCGGGACTGGACTCGGCGGGCTGAGTGACGTCGATTCCGTCGGCGAACACGACAAGTCGGATGCCGACGATCGGGAGCGGGAGCGCCGGGACCCGGAGCGCCACGAAAAAGGCGAGGACGACAAGCGGATCCTGTCGGTCGAGCACCGTGGTCCGGCGAGCGGCACCGGCGACGGGAGCGGAGATTCGGAGGCCGGTCCGTCGGGCGTCGCCGCTCCCCCGCCGCGGCGTCCGGCCCAGACCCGGCCGCAGGACATCTAGCGCGATTCGCCACAGCTGGTGCCACAACCGCACCTCTCTGTATGGCATGTTCGATCTGGAGCCGTCCGAAACAGGGGTAGAGACCGAGGGGCAATCGCGGGCTACCGGTAAAACGAGCAATTCACCCCGCGTCGCGCTCCGGCAACGTCATCCGCCGCTCGATGCCGATCGCATCGAGGAAGCGCTCGTCGTGACTGACCACGATGAAGGCGCCGCGGTAGGCGTTGAGCGCCGACTCCAGCTGCGCGACGCTGACCAGGTCCAGGTTGTTGGTCGGTTCGTCGAGCAGCAGCAGGTGCGGCGCCGGTTCGGCGTACAGCACGCACGCCAGTGTGGCGCGCAGCCGCTCGCCGCCGGACAGCACCGACACCGGTAGGTCGATCCTGTTGTCCTGGAACAGGAACTGCGCCAGCAGATGCCGCCTGCGGGTGATGCTGAGGGTCGGCGCCCAGGCCATCAGGTTCTCCAGGACACTGCGCTCCTCATCGAGCAGGTCGAGGCGCTGCGACAGGTAGGCGATGCGGCCGTCGCCTCGGATCAGGGTTCCGGCGTCGGGTTCGAGGTCGCCGTTGATCATCTTGAGCAGCGTCGACTTGCCCGCACCGTTCCGGCCGGTCAGGGCGATCCGCTCGGGTCCACGGATGTCGAGGTCGATTCCGTTGCCGGCGAACAACGTCCGGCCGCCGCGCTGGATGTTCAGGCCGGCCGCGCTCAGCACCGTCCGGCCTGCGGGCACTTCCGTGTCCGGCAGGTCGAGGGCGATGACGTCGTCGTCGCGCACCGCACGCTCGGCGGCGTCGAGGCGCGCCCGGGCATCGTCGACGCGCTGGGAGTGGACCTCGTCGGCGCGGCCTGCCGACTCCTGGGCATTGCGCTTGAGCTTTCCGGCAATGATTTTCGGCAGCCCGGCGTCCTTGACGTTGCGGGCAGCAGTGCCGGCCCGGCGGGCGGCGCGCTCGCGGGCCTGCTGCATCTGCCGCTTCTGCAGCTTCAGTTGCGACTCGGCGTTACGCATCTCATCGACAGCCGCTCGCTGCAATTCAGCGATCGCATCCTGGTACGCCGTGAAGTTGCCGCCGTAGAACTGGACGTCACCGTCACGTAGTTCGGCGATGCGGTCCATGCGGTCCAGTAGTGCGCGGTCGTGACTGATCAGCAGTAGAACGCCTGGGTAGCGGTCCAGCTCGTCGTAGAGCCGTTGCCGTGCAGCAGAATCCAGGTTGTTGGTCGGTTCGTCGAGCAGCAGGACATCGGGACGCCGCAGCAGTTGCGCGGCCAGGCCGAGGGTGACGACCTCACCGCCCGACAGCGTGCCGAGCACCCGATCGAGCGGGACGTCGAGACCGAGCCGGGCCAGCTGCGCCGTGCTGCGTTCCTCGATGTCCCAGTCGTCACCGATGGTGGCGAACACGGCCTCGGAGGCGTCACCCTCGGCGAGTGCCGCCAAAGCCGCCAAAACGGGTGCCACGCCGAGCATTTCGGCGACGGTCAGATCGGTGGCGAACGGCAGTGTCTGCGGCAGGTAGCCGAGCGTGCCGTCGACGGTCACATTGCCGCCAGTCGGCTGCAGTTCTCCGGCAATGAGTTTGAGCAGCGTGCTCTTCCCGGCGCCGTTGGGAGCGACCAGTCCGGTGTGACCGGCACCGACCGTGAACGACAGATCCGAGAACACTTCGGTGCCATCGGGCCAGGAAAACGACAAATGGGAACAGGAGATAGAAGACATGCAAGAGCTCTCGTGAGAGTGACAGGGCGAGGGCGTACTCCGGTTATCCGGAGATGTCTTCTCCCAGCATGTTTCGGCCCACCTCGGTTGGCAGCAGTTGCAAAGCCCACAGTACTCACGGGCGCAACTGATTTATTGCCGCTCAGTACCCGCGCAACTGATCCAGCTGTCGCCGTTCACGTTTGGTGGGCCGGCCGGCTCCGCGATCCCGGACGGGCACTGCCGGCATCGTCTCTTTGGCCGGTGGCGGCGGGCTGCGGTCGATCAGGCATTCCGGCACGACGGCCGCGCCGACCCGCTTGGCGATCGGGCGGATGACCTCGACGATGCGCTCGCGGCCATCGAGCCGGACCCGGACCTCGTCGCCCGGGCTGACCAGCTGCGCCGGTTTGACGGTGACGCCATTGACGCGGACGTGGCCGGCCCGGCAGGCGGCGGCCGCCAAAGACCGGGTCTTGGTGATCCGGACGGCGAAAATCCAGCTGTCGACGCGGACGCTACTCAACTTGTCAGATACCGCCGCAGCATCTCGGTGACGGCGGTGATGTCCGCCGTCGTCACGCGCTCGTCGACCTTGTGCGCCAGGTTCGGGTCGCCCGGTCCGTAGTTGACGGCCGGAATGCCCAGGGCGGCAAAGCGTGCCACGTCGGTCCAGCCGTACTTGGCTCGCACCTGGTCCCCGGCCGCGGCCACCAGCGCGGCGGCGGCCGGCTGCGTCAGACCGGGCAGCGCGCCGGCAGCCGAGTCGGTGAGCTCGATGCGGACGTCGAGACCGGCGAACACCTCGTGGACGTGCGCGAGGGCCTGCTCAACGCTGCGGTCCGGCGCGAACCGGAAGTTGACGGTGACCGACGCGGCGTCGGGGATGACGTTGCCGGCGATGCCGCCGTCGATCCGGACCGCGGACAGTCCCTCGCGGTAGACGCAGCCGTCGATGTCGACCGAGCGCGCCTGGTAGGCGGTGAGCCGGTCGAGGACGGCACCGAGCTTGTGAATCGCGTTGTCGCCCAGCCACGATCGCGCCGAATGCGCGCGGGTACCGGTGGCGTGGATGATGACGCGCAGGGTGCCCTGGCACCCGGCTTCGATGAGACCACCCGACGGCTCGCCGAGGATCGCGACGTCGGCTTTGAGCCAGTCGGGCAGTTCACGCTCGATGCGGCCGAGACCGTTGGCGCTGGATTCGATCTCCTCGCAGTCGTACATGACGAGGGTGATGTCGTGCGTCGGCTCGGCGATGGTGGCCGCCAGGTGCAGGAACACCGCGTCGCCGGCCTTCATGTCGGAGGTACCGCAGCCCCAGAGCTCGCCGCCGACGAGCCGACTGGGGAGGTTGTCGGCCGCCGGGACGGTGTCGGTGTGCCCGGCCAGCAGCACGCGCGACGGCCGGCCCAGATTGGTCCGGGCCAGCACCGCGTCGCCGTTGCGGATCACCTCGAAGTGCGGAGCCTGGGCCTTGATTGCGGCCTCGATCTCGTCGGCGATGAGCTGCTCGTGCCGCGATTCGCTGGGGATGTCGACCAGGGCGGCGGTCAGAGCGATCGGGTCGGCGGTGAGATCGAGCATTCAGCCAGATTAGCTGGTCACCTTTCACCCGCGAGCAGACGCAAAACTGTCGTTTTCACGGCCGAAAACGACAGTTTTACGTCTGCTCGCGAGGGGAGAGTGCCCCAGCTCACGAGGTTCAGGCGACGGCGCGCAGGGCCCGGATGGCAGGCGCCGTCGAGGCGCCGAGCAGCGTCGAGCGGTCGGCCGGGTAGCGCACGTCGATGACGGCATCGTCGCCGAACCGGTAGGGCTTGCCGAGAATCAAGCCCGCCAACTGCTTTCGCATCCGGGACAGCTCGGCCCGCACCGTGACCACCCGGCTCCGGTCGCCGTAGAGGTCGTCGGCGAGCTCCGACGCCGAGCGCCCGTTCCGGTGGATCGCGAGCACCAGCAGGATTTCGGCGTGCCGCAGCGAGATGTCATGGCGCCAGCCACCGAACTGCCCGGCCATCTCGAGGACCGGGGCGGCGCGCAGGTCCAGGACGACGCGGGTGGCGGTCGCGTCATCGTCGGCCGCGGCGGTCGACGGCCGGACCAGCCACCCGCCGGGCAGCATCTCGACGTCGCATCGTCCGAGGGTCGGGATCCACGCCCGCCCCGGGGCCAGTTCGTCGGGCAGCAGAATCCGATTGTGCAGTGGCATCTGGTCGACGGCGGCCACCCAGCCGTCGGCGTCGACCGCCAGCGCCGGACTGCCGATGCGGGCCAGGATGGGCGCGGCGACCATCCGCAGCCGGTTCAGCGTGCCCTCGTGCTGCTCGCGCAGGTGCGCTTCGGCCAGCCGGGCGACCGCGTCGACGAGCGCGACGGTGGTGGGATGCACCGTCGCGGCCGGGCCGGAGACGTCGACGACGCCGATGACCTGGCCGGTGCGCGGGTCACGGACCGGAGCGCCCGCGCAGGTCCAGGCGTGGTGGCTGCGCAGGAAATGCTCGGCGGAGAACACCTGCACGGCCCGGTTGGACGCCAGCGCGGTCCCGATGGCGTTGGTGCCGACGGCGCCCTCACCCCAGTTGGCGCCTTCGACGAACCCGAGCCGGTCGGCCTTGCCCAGCACGGCCGCGGACCCGGACCGCCACAGCACACGACCCCGCGCATCCGCCAGCACGAGGATGTTGTCCCCTTCGGCGACAATGGATTCCAGCCCGCGTGACACGTCGTCGAGCACGGCGAGCAGCCCCGACGACTTGCGCAGCGCATCCAGACCGGACGATTCGATGACCGGCGGGATGTGGGTGTCGGGGTTGACGCCGCGGGCCAGCATCCGCTGCCACGACTCGCCGATGACGTCGCGGGGCCGAGCCGGCGCGCGGCCGCCGGACATGGTCGCGTCGTAGACAGCCGACATCAACCGCGCGTAACTGCGCGGGTCCTCGCCAACAGCTACCGCTGGTTCAGGCACGGCCGGGCTCTGCATCAACGCCGATTGTGCTCCGCATGTCAGCGATAAACCAGGCCGCCGTCGATGAGACCGGCCTGCCCGGTCATGTAGTCGGCGTCGGGCCCGGCCAGGTACGACACGAACCCGGCGACGTCATCCGGGGTTTCCGCACGGCCCAGCGCGATGCCGCCGACGAACTTCGCGTACGTCTCGCCGACCGGGGCGCCGGTGAGTTCGGCGAACCGCTTGTCGATCTCCACCCACATGTCGGTCCCCACCACGCCGGGGCAGTAGGCGTTGACGGTGATGCCGTCGGCGGCGTGCTCCTTCGCGGCGGCCTGGGTCAGGGCGCGCACGGCGAATTTGGTGGCGCTGTACGGCCCCAGCATGGCGAAGCCGTCATGCCCGGCGATCGATGAGGCGTTGATGATCTTGCTGACCTTGCCGTGCGCCTGGTTGCCGAGTTCCTTGAATTTCGCGACCGCGGCCTGGATGCCCCACAGCACGCCGTCGACGTTGATCGACCACAACCGCTGCAGGTCATCGGGCGTGACGTCGGCGAGCGGGCCGACCAGTGCGACACCGGCATTGTTGACCATGATGTCGAGCCCGCCGAGTTCGGTTGCCACATAGTCGACGGCGGCGAACACCTGGTCCCGAGCACTGACATCGGCGACGAAAGTGGTGAATTTGGAACCGATTTCGGATATCTCGGCGGCCACCTCCGCCAAGGGATCGGCTTCGACGTCGACGAGCGCGACGTCGGCGCCGTCACGCGCCAGCCGTAGGGCGATACCGCGACCGATGCCACGCCCGGCCCCGGTGACCAGGGCTACCTGTCCTGCCAATGTCATTGCTGTTTCTCCGCTCATCGCGTCGGGTCGACCAGAACTTTCATCTTGTTCCCCGCATGCAGGGCCTCGAATCCTTCGGAAACCACGTCACCGATCGGGATCTGGGCCACCCATCCGGTGGTGTCATAGGCGCCCTGCGCCATCAACGCGATGACGGCCTCGAAGTCGGCGCCCGTGTAGCACAGCGAGCCCTGGATGCGGGACTCGTTCATCACCAGGTTCAAAAGCGGTGTCTGCAGCGGCTTTTCGTAGATCGCGACGCTAACCATCGGCTTGCGGGATCCGACGCAGGCCAGTGCGGTCTCCACAGCGGGCGTGACACCGGCGGCGTCGTACACCGCGTCGGCGCCGGCGCCGTAGGTGTGGTCGGCGATGAAGCCGGGCACATCGATGACCGTCGGGTCGAGCGTGACGGCGCCGAGCGCTTCGATGGCCGCGCGCCGTGTCGGCGACGGCTCGACGACGAACACTTCCTGAAGTCCCTTGCCGCGCAAGGCGAACCACAATCCGATGCCGATGGGACCGGCGCCGAACACCATAGCGGTGTCACCGGGTTTGACGTCGCCGAGGGTTGCCGCGTGGTAGGCCACCGACATCGGTTCGACGAGCGCGCCGAGTTCCAGCGAGACGTTGTCGGGCAGCCGGTGCAGCATGTTCGTCGGCACCACGGTGTACTCGGCCATGCCGCCGTCGGACATCAGGCCATGGAAACCGATCTGCTGACAGACGTTGTAGTTGCCTGCCGCGCAGGGGCCGCAGTGGCCGCATTTGTAGATCGGCTCGACGGCCACCCGGTCGCCCTCGCGCCACTCGGTGACACCGGCGCCGACGGCCGTGATGGTGCCGGAGAACTCGTGGCCCAGCGTGAGCGGCAGCTCTTGATGCGTCAGGGGGTGCGGCTGTGTGGGGACGAAGATGGGGCCGGCGTAGTACTCGTGCAGGTCGGTGCCGCAGATGCCGTTGAAGCCGACCTGCAGTTGCACCTGGCCCGGCCCGGGAGTCGGGATGGCGACGTCCTCGACAGCGAGTTTGTTGGGTCCGTAGTAGACAGCAGCTCTCATGCGACCAGTTGTATGTGACCGCGGCCACACACCGACAGAGTTGCAGGAGGTTGCAACGCTGCAACGTGCTGCAACTCTTGTCGGGAGTTGCGCCCTGGCTGTGTTCTGAGTCACATGACCGCAACACTGGAACCCACCACCGCCATGTCGCCGCAGCAGCGCGTCGAGAACTGGCTCGCCAACTTCGAGGCGGCACTGGCCGCACAGGACATCGACGGCGTCGTCGGGATGTTCGCCGTCGACAGCTTCTGGCGTGACCTCGTCGCCTTCACCTGGAACATCAAGACCGTGGAAGGCCGCGACCAGATCGCCGGCATGCTGCGCGCGCGGCTGGCCGACACCACCCCGTCCGGGTTCCGGACCCGTGAACCCGCCACCGCCGACGGCGACGTGACGTCGGCGTTCATCGAGTTCGAGACGGCCACCGGGCGCGGCTCGGGCCACCTGCGGCTGCGCGGCGACGAAGGTTGGACGCTGCTGACCACGCTGCAGGAACTCAAGGGCCATGAGGAGCGCAAGGGTGCGACGCGGGTACTCGGCGCGGTGCACGGGTCCGACCCCGACCCGCGCTCGTGGGCCGAGAAGCGCGCCGAGGAAGAGGCGACGCTGGGACGCGAGAAGCAGCCCTATGTGCTGGTGATCGGCGGTGGTCAGGGCGGTATCGCGTTGGGTGCGCGGCTGCGGCAACTCGGAGTGCCGTCGATCGTCGTCGACAAGCACGAGCGGCCCGGCGACCAGTGGCGCAAGCGGTACAAGTCGCTGTGCCTGCACGACCCCGTCTGGTACGACCACCTGCCCTACCTGCCGTTCCCGGCCAACTGGCCGGTCTTCGCGCCCAAGGACAAGGTCGGCGACTGGCTGGAGTTCTACACCAAGGTCATGGAGGTGCCGTACTGGTCGCGCACCGAATGCCTCTCGGCCACTTACGATTCCGAGGCCGGCCGGTGGAGCGTCGAGGTGAACCGCGACGGCGAGCGCATGACGCTGCACCCGACCCAGCTGGTGCTGGCGACCGGTATGTCCGGAAAGCCAAGCATCCCAACACTTCCGGGTCAGGACATCTTTGCCGGGGAACAGCACCACTCGAGTCAGCACCCGGGCCCGGACCGGTACGTCGGCAAGAAGGTCGTCGTGGTGGGGTCGAACAACTCCGCGCACGACATCTGTAAAGCGCTGTACGAGAACGGCGTCGACGTGACGATGCTGCAGCGCTCGTCGACGCACGTCGTGAAGTCCGACTCGCTGATGGAGCTCGGCCTCGGCGACCTGTACTCGGAGCGTGCAGTGGCCGCCGGCATGACGACCGAGAAGGCCGACCTGACGTTCGCGTCGCTGCCGTACGCGATCATGGCCGATTTCCAGCGACCGATCTACGACGCGATCCGGGTGCGGGACAAGGACTTCTACGACCGGTTGGAGGCGGCCGGCTTCGAGCTGGACTTCGGCGACGACGACTCCGGCCTGTTCATGAAGTACCTGCGCCGCGGCTCGGGCTACTACATCGACGTCGGTGCGTGCGAGCTGGTGGCCAACGGTTCCATCAAGCTGGCGCACGGCCAGGTGTCGCACCTGACCGAGAACGCGGTGGTGCTGGCCGACGGCACCGAACTGCCCGCCGACGTCGTCGTCTACGCGACTGGCTACGGCTCGATGAACGGCTGGGCCGCCGACCTCATGGGCCAGGAGATCGCCGACCGCGTCGGCAAGGTGTGGGGCCTGGGCAGCGGGACCGCCAAGGACCCCGGCCCGTGGGAGGGCGAACAGCGCAACATGTGGAAGCCGACGCAGCAGGAGAACCTGTGGTTCCACGGCGGCAACCTGCACCAGTCACGGCACTACTCGCTGTATCTGGCGCTGCAGCTCAAGGCCCGGTACGAGGGCATCCCGACGCCGGTGTACGGGCTGCAGGAGGTCCATCACCTGCAGTGAGGGTTCCCTCGCCGGACCGGGGGCACCGCCCGCTCGTGGGTGGTGCCCCCAGTTCAGCGCTGGTTCAGTAGCCTTTAGCAACGTGACTTCTTCTTCTGGTGCATCCGGCATCGGCATCGCCACCATCACCTCCGACGGAACCGTCCTCGACACCTGGTTCCCGGCACCCGAACTCAACGCCGACGCCGCGGCCGGCCCGGTCCCCGCTGAGCTGGAAGCCCTCGTCGGCACCGACGAGGACCGCGGCGTGCGCACCGAGATCGTGCGCACCACCATCGCCTCGCTCGACGACAAGCCCGCCGACACGCACGATGTCTGGCTACGCCTGCACCTGCTGTCGCACCGCCTGATCGCGCCGCACGGCGCCAACTTGGACGGCATCTTCGGCCTGCTGACGAACGTGGTGTGGACCAACTTCGGCCCCTGCGCGGTCGAGGGCTTCGAGACCGTCCGCGCCAAGCTGCGTCGTCGCGGCACGGTCACCGTGTTCGGCGTCGACAAGTTCCCGCGCATGGTCGACTACGTGCTGCCGAGCGGCGTGCGCATCGCCGACGCCGACCGCGTCCGACTGGGCGCGCACCTGGCGTCGGGCACCACCGTCATGCACGAGGGCTTCGTCAACTTCAACGCCGGCACGCTGGGCACCTCGATGGTCGAGGGTCGTATCTCGGCGGGCGTCGTCGTCGATGACGGCTCCGACGTCGGCGGCGGCGCGTCGATCATGGGCACGCTGTCGGGCGGCGGCAAGGAAGTCATCTCGGTGGGCAAGCGCTGCCTGCTGGGCGCCAACGCCGGTCTGGGCATCTCGCTGGGCGACGACTGCGTCATCGAGGCCGGCCTGTACGTCACCGGCGGCACCAAGGTGACCACCGCCGACGGCCAGACCGTCAAGGCCAAGGAACTGTCCGGCTCGAACAACCTGCTGTTCCGCCGGAACTCGGTCAGTGGCGCGGTCGAGGTCGTCAAGCGCGACGGCACCGGCATCACGCTCAACGAGGCGCTGCACGCCAACTAGCGTCTGCTCACCGAAAGTGAGCTTGTGTGCGTGGTTTCATCGAAAGCTCGCACACGAGCTCACTTTCGTCGTTCAGGCCCAGGGGCCGACGCCCGTCACCTTGTCGATGGTGATGCGGGTGAGGTATCCCGGCGGCGCGCCGGCCGGTGGGAACTGGCCGTTGAACTCGGGCGCCATCACGTTGGTCAGTCGGGTCAGCACTTCCGGCGCCCCACCCTCGACGATGCGGGCGGTACCGCTGATCGCGAGGTACGGATTCACCGATGCGGCGCCCCGGTCGGTGCCGATGATGGTGACCGCCACACGCGGGTCGCGGCGCATGTTGCGCAGCTTCTTGTAGTCGCCGAGGTGCGCGCTGACCAGTTCGTCGCCCTGCAGTTCGACCCACACCACCGAAACCTGCGGGCTGCCATCGGCATTCAGAGTCACCAGCGTTGCGTTGGCCCCGTCCCCGATCAGGGCGCGGGCTTCGTCTGTGAGTTGCATGGGATCTACAAGGCTGCGGCGGCGTGTGGCATTCCCGCCGGGAAAGAGCTTGTGCGCGTGGATCCGCCCAGCTCGTCGCCGCCGGGAAGTTGGAGGTTTTCCCCCAGGGACATCGGCGCACATTCATCGCTAGCGTCAATCCGGTGAGCACGACGACCGGCGACGCGGACACCTTGACACCTACCGAACCCGACAAGATTTCGGCGCCCGAGTGGACCGGCGCGCAGAAGCTGGCGTTCCGGCTGTTCTTCACCATCGGCGGCGGAATCCTGATCCTTTCGGTTTACGGCAATCTGGGCCTGAGCGTCTTGATGGCCCCGCTTCTGCAGGGGCTCGCAAACCTGGGCAGTTTCGTGACCCGCGGCGAGGGCGCGTACCTGAACATCGACGGCGGCGCTGATTCCCTGGCGGAGTGGTGCCTGCACCTCGGCTGGATCCTGGTGGCTCTGGTGATCACCGCGGTGTGGACCGCCCTGGACCAGCATCGGCCGAACTACCGCAGCCTTGCCGCGCTGCTGCTGGTGTTCGCGCGGTTCGGTCTGGCCGTCTCGATGCTGCTCTACGGTCTGGCCAAGCTCATTCCCACGCAGATGGCCTACATGATGCTGCCCGGCTACCAGATCCAGATGGTCGGCGACGTCAGCATGATGAACACGCTGTGGGGTTTCATGGGCGCCTCGGACCCCTACTCGGTGGCCACCGGTCTGGTCGAATTCGCCGCCGGTGCCCTATTGCTGTGGCGGCGCACGTGGCTGCTGGGCGCGCTGATCGCGATCGTGGCCATGGCCCAGGTGTTCCTGCTCAACCTCTTCTACGACGTCCCGGTGAAGCTGGTGTCCGGCCAGCTGTTGTTCATTGCCGTCGCGATCACCACGCCGTACTGGAAAAGCCTGGCTCAAACGGTATTCCAGCTTGGCGCTCCCGAACCGGTCGCGCTGTGGCCGGCGCTGGGTTCCGGCAGGCGGTGGTTGCGCCGGACCGGCATCGTGGCGAAGTTCGCCATCGCAGGCGTCGTCGTCGTGCTGGTCACGACGTTCAGCGTCGTGACCTACCAGCAGATTCGGCACCGGGAATCGGACATCGACGGAGTCTGGCGCGCAACGTCATTCACCGTGGAAGGCGAACAGGCGACGCTGAAGCAGACCTCGCCGGCGCCGTGGACGAATGTCGCGATCGCGGACCGGCCCGGCGACTACACGAGCTTCGTCACTCAGGTCCCGGCGGGTTACGTGACCGTGTACCTGTTCGAGATCCGCGGCGACCGGCTCGAGATCAAGAGGCACGAAGCGGATCCGCCCACTGTGCTGCACTTTCGCCTCGACGGTCCCGACCGGCTGACGTTGACCGGCACGGTCGACGGCAAGCACATCGAAGGCGACTACCAGCGACGGCACATGCAGCGCAGCGAATCTCACTTCCGGTTGATCCAGCCGGAGATCGAGGGTGGGCCGGCCAGTCGTCTGCCCTAGACGAGGAGCTTCTTCTGCACCTTGCCCATGGCGTTACGCGGCAGGCTGTCGACGAGGCGCACCTCGCGCGGCCGTTTGTGCACCGAAAGCTGTTGCGCCACAAAGTCGATGAGTTCCTGCGCCGATGCGGAGCCGACCACGAACGCGACGATGCGCTGGCCCAGGTCGTCGTCGGGCACGCCGACCACCGCGGCCTCCGATACACCCGGGTGCCCCAGCAGGACGGTCTCGATCTCGCCGGCACCGACCCGAAAACCACCGGACTTGATCAGGTCCACCGACTCACGGCCGACGATGCGATGCATGCCCTCGGCGTCGACGACGGCCACGTCGCCGGTGCGGTACCAGCCGTCGTCACCGAGCACCTCCGCCGTCGCCTCGGGCCGGTTGAGGTACCCGCTGAACAACGTCGGCGTGGAAACCTCCAGGCGGCCAATGGTTTCCCCGTCGTGCGGCACCGGCGACCCGTCCTCGGCGACCAGCCGGGTCTGCACGCCGTCGAGCGGCAAGCCGACCCAGCCGGGCCGGCGTTCACCGTCGACCCGGGTCGACAGGGTGATCAGCGATTCGGTGCTGCCGTAGCGCTCGACGGGTGCGTGCCCGGTGAGCCGCACCAGGTCGTCGAACACCGGTACGGGCAGCGCCGCACTGCCGGACACCAGCAGCCGGGCGCCCCGCAACGCCTCGGCGGCGGCGGCATCGGCCACGACGCGGGACCACACGGTCGGCACGCCGAAGTACAACGAGCCGCCCGCCTCCGCATACGCGGCCGGTGTGGGTTTCCCGGTGTGCACGAAGCGATTTCCGATGCGCAGCGAGCCCAGCAGGCCGAGGATCAGGCCGTGCACGTGGAACAACGGCAGGCCGTGCACCAGCGTGTCGGCCGGGGTCCAGGCCCAGGCTTTGGCCAGCGCATCGATGTCGGCCGCGATGGCGCGACGGCTGATCAGCACGCCTTTCGGCAGACCCGTGGTGCCCGAGGTGTACATGATCAGCGCCGTCGAATCCGGCGAGGGCTCGGCGTAGCGGTGCCAGGACCGGGCGTGCAACCGGACCGGAACAACCGGTAGTCCTTCAGTCTCCTCGGGCGCCTCCCCCAGCCAGGCCTGCGCGCCGGAATCGGTGATCATGTGTCGGCGTTCGGCCGCACCGACATCGGCCGGCACCGGAACCACCGGCACCCCCGCGATGAGGCAGCCGGCGATCGCCAGCACCGTCTTGGCGGTAGGCCGTGCCAGGACGGCGACCAGCGACGCCCCCGCGACCCGCTCGGCGACCGATGTCGCAGCCCCGACCAGATCGCTGCGTGACAGCACCGCGCCGTCGATCCGCACCGCGTCTTCGAGGTCGTGTCCGGCAGCGACAACGGCGGGGTTCAGAGAGGTCAGCAGCACATCGCGAGGCTACTCGCCTATCCGATTCCAGCGAAGGACCCGCGTCAAAAATGACTCGCGCTCGGCCGTCGGCGCCAATAGGTTCGAAGCCGTGAGGGCGGGACATCGTCCGTTCGGCAGGGCAACCGGGGACCAGCGACAATGAAGATTCTCGTGACCGGCAGTTCGGGTCACCTGGGTGAGGCACTGATGCTGCGCTTGCAGCAGACGAACCACGAGGTCGTCGGCCTCGATACGACGGCGTCGGTCTTCACCCGCCACCAGGCATCGGTCACCGACCCGGTGGCCGTCGCCGAAGCGATACGCGGGGTCGATGCTGTTGTGCACACCGCGACGCTGCACAAGCCGCACGTCGCGACCCACACCCGGCGGGAATTCGTCGATACGAACATCACCGGCACGCTCAACCTTCTCGAGCACGCGGTCGCGGCCGGGGTGACCCGATTCGTCTACACCAGCACGACGAGCGCATTCGGGGACGCACTGGTTCCTGCTGCGCACGAACCCGCCGCGTGGATCACCGAGGACGTCGCGGACAGGCCCAAGAACATCTACGGCGTCACCAAAGCAGCCGCCGAAGACCTGTGTGAACTGTTTGCGCGCCGGCGCGGACTCCCCTGCGTGGTGTTGCGGACCTCGCGGTTCTTTCCGGAATCCGATGACAGCAAGGACATTCGGGACAGCTACGACGATGCCAACGCAAAGGTCAACGAATTCCTCTACCGCCGTGTCGATCTCGAAGATGTCGTCGAAGCCCACCTGCGGGCCATCGAGCGCGCACCTGTTATCGGGTTCGGGCGCTACATCATCAGCGCGACGTCGCCGTTCACCGTCGCGGATCTGCCGCAGTTGCGGCTGGACGCACCGGCGGTCGTGGCACGCTGCGTGCCCGGGTACGTGGACGAATACCGGCGCCGCGGCTGGACCATGTTCCCGTCGATCGACCGGGTCTACGTCAACGACCGCGCCAGGACCGAACTGGGTTGGCACCCGCGGCACACCTTCGCCGAGCTGATCGGAGCACTCGCGCAGGGTCGCGAGTTCCGCAGTTCCCTGGCGCTGTCGGTCGGCTCGAAGGGATATCACTCGCAGGTCTTCTCCGACGGCCCATACCCGGTCGAATAGCGGCACTCCGCGATACTGGAGCTGTGATCGAACGCGTCGGCTCCCGTGAGGTCTACCGCAACGCCTGGATGTCTGTGCGCGAAGACGACATCCGTCGTCCCGACGGCACCACCGGCATCTACGGCGTGGTGGACAAGCCCACCTATGCCCTGGTGATCGCCCGCGACGGCGACCGCTACCGGATGGTGGAGCAGTTCCGCTACCCGATCGGGTTGCGGCGCTGGGAGTTTGTGCAGGGCACCGCGCCGGGCACCTTGGACGGCGACGAGCCTGCGCCCGGCGATCTGGCGGCGCAGGAACTCCGCGAGGAGACCGGGCTGCGTGCCGAGACGTGGGAGGTGTTGGGCCAGTTGGACGTCGCACCCGGGATGTGCAGCCAACGCGGCTGGGCCTACCTCGCGACCGGCATCACCGAGGGCGAACACGAACGTGAGCATGAGGAGCAGGACATGCACAGCGAGTGGTTCACCGCCGATCAGATCGAGGACATGATCCGCCGCGGCGACATCACCGATGCGCAATCGTTGGCGGCGTGGACGTTGTTGCGGTTGCACACGGGCCGATAAGCGATCCTGCCAACTCCGATAAACATCGCGCCACCTGGGATGACGCCGTTTCGGGCGCCTGTTGATCTGGGCATCGCACCCAGGCACCCAGCAGGAGGCAACGGCATGAAAACGATGAGCAGTAGTACACGGCAGGCACTGGGCCGTTACGTTCTCGCAGGCGCACTCGGAGTCGGAGTCCTGGTGTCCCCGATCGTGTGGTCGTTCGCCGAGGACACGCAGAAGGCGCTGCCGGAAACCGTTGTGGCATCGCACAACAACCACGGCATCGATCAGCTGCAGTGGCTCCAGGACATCCAGCCGCACGCGCAGGCGCCACGGGTCGACACCACGGTGCACCAGAGCCAGTAGTCGGCGTCACAGACCGACTGTGTTGCGCGAGAAGAATTTTCACACTTGATCTCAACTTAGGTTGAGGTTCTAGCGTCGACAGCATGACCCAACCAGAAGTGATCGTCGACCGCGTCGTCCTGCAGGACGGCTTCGTCCCAGTGATAGACATCAGCAGCGCCCGCACCGGCGACCCGACGCACCGCCAGGCGGTGGCCGATGCGATCGGCCGGTGCTGCGAGACGAGCGGCTTCCTGATCCTGGTCGGGCACGGCGTGCCGTACAAGGCCATCAACGACGTCAACCGCGCCCTGCGCGAATTCTTCGCGCTACCGCAGGCCGAAAAGGACAGCGTCCGAGCACTTCCGGGCGACCCGCTGGCCCGTGGATTCAGCAGCGCGGGCAAGCTCGCGGCCACCAACGATGGCGCGGACGTCGCGGCCGAACACCAAGCGCCGGACCGGGTCGAGAAGTTCGTCCACTTCCCGCTGGGCAACCCGGAGGGTCTGGGCGGCGACGGCTGGACCGACGAGCGGGTGGCCGTCGCCGACCGCTGGCCCGACCTCCCGGGATTCCGCGCGGCCTACGAGCGCTACTACGCCGAAATGGAATTACTGGCGACCGAATTGTCGCGGCTGTTCGCGCTTGCCCTCGGCCTGCGCGAGGACTGGTTCGACGCGTCGATCGACCGCCACAACTCCAACCTGATGGCCAACTACTACCCGGCCGACAATCGGCCGGCCGGCGAAGTCCGGCTGAGCCAGCACAGCGACTGGGGCAATCTCACGATCCTGTTGCAGGACGAATCTCAGCGCGGGCTACAGGTTCGGGGTGACCAAGGCGAATGGATCGATGTGCCCATCGTCCCCGGATCATTCGTCATCAACATCGGCGACCTGCTGGCCCGGTGGACCAACGACCGCTGGGTCAGCACCGTGCACCGTGTAGTGAGCAACGGCGCGGGCGGAGAGCGGTTCAGCCTGCCGTTCTTCCACCAGCCCAACTTCGACGCCGTCATCGAGTGCATCCCCACGTGCACGACGGCCGACAATCCGCCGCGCTACGCACCGGTGGTGTCGGGGCCCTATCTGCTCGACAAGTTCAAGCTCGCCTACGCGCTCTGAGTTACCGCGTCACCGAACAGGTTCTCGGACAACGGCGTCGGAGAACCGAATCGGTGCGCCGTCACGGCGATCGCCTGCTCGTGCAGGAATGTCAGCAGCTCGACGCGCCCGGCTTCGACAACCGGCCCCGCGTAGAGCGCGGTGCCGACAGCGCCGGCACTGTCGCGCGCGAACTGTTCGCGGCTGCCGCCGAGCAGGCGAACCCGTCCAGGTGCGTTGCCGCGCAGGGTGTTCCGCCACGACACCGCATCCTCCACCCGGTAGACGACGCCGGCGGTGGCCAGCGTGCCGGCGATCGCCGGAGCGAGCGGAACCGGGGTGGAGACGGTCACGCGGGAGCCGGCCAGGATGCCCGCGCCGACCACGCGCAACAAGGCTGCCGGATCGGCATTCTCGGCGCGCACCGTGACCGGGACGGGCAGGTACCGGAAGACGTTCTTCTCCGCCATCAGACCGGAGACATCGCGCGCGACGCCGAACTCCGTCGCCCAGGCATGTGCGTCGGCTCCGAAGGACCGTTCGAGGAAATCGATTTCCGCGGAATCCAGCGCGAAAGTCTGTGCGGCGTCGAGGATCGCTTGTACGGCCGGCGAAACCGGAGCAGTCTGGGTCGCCGGCGCGGAACGCCAGTCACTCAGCCCGACAAGGTAGTTCGGGCCGCCCGCCTTCGTGCCCGCACCGACCGCCGATTTCTTCCACCCGCCGAAGGGCTGACGCTGCACGATCGCGCCGACGGTCGAGCGGTTCACATAGGCGTTGCCCGCCTCGACCCGGTCGAGCCAGTGTTCGATCTCCTCGCGGTCCAGACTGAAGAGGCCTGCCGTCAGTCCATAGTCGACCTGATTCTGGATGGCGATCGCCTCATCGAGATCGGCGGCGGCGATGAGGCCCAGAACCGGTCCGAAGTATTCGGTGAGGTGGAACTCCGAGCCGCGCCGAACCCCGGTCTTCACTCCCGGCGACCAGAGCCGGCCGGTGTCATCGAGTTGGCGGGGCTCCACCAGCCACTGCTCCCCCGGTCCGAGCTGCGTGAGCGCCTTCAGCAGTTTGCCGTGCGCGGGTTCGATGACGGGCCCCACCTGAACGGTCGGGTCCGACGGGTAGCCGACCTTCAGCGACGTGACGGCATCGACCAGCTGGTCGCGGAACCGCGCGGACCGCGCGACCGAGCCCACCAGAATGCCCAGCGACGCTGCCGAACACTTCTGTCCGGCATGCCCGAAGGCCGAGTACACCAGGTCTTTCACCGCGAGATCGAGATCGGCATGGGGAGTGACGATGATGGAGTTCTTGCCGCTGGTCTCGGCCAGCAGCGGCAGGTCGGGCCGGAAGCCGCGGAACAGTTCGGCGGTCTCGAACGCGCCGGTGAGGATCAGCCGGGCGACGCGCGGGTCCGA
Source organism: Mycobacterium sp. SMC-13 (assembly GCF_045311035.1). NCBI lineage: Bacteria > Bacillati > Actinomycetota > Actinomycetes > Mycobacteriales > Mycobacteriaceae > Mycobacterium > Mycobacterium sp. SMC-13. The sequence continues at coordinate 86,237 of NZ_JBJIAI010000008.1, read as the reverse complement.
TACCAACCGGGTGCCGAGATCGCCCTCGTCGAGATGCACCAACCGCAGCACGTCGCGCGGCACGCCGGCGTCCCAAAGTGCTTGCACCATGACGGATCCACACCGCCTGGCCTGCGTGGCGGGTTTGATGATGACGGGACTGCCCGCGGCCAGCGCGGCCAGCACCGACCCGGCGGGGATCGCCACCGGGAAGTTCCATGGCGGCGTCACCACCACCAATCCCGCAGGCACCGCGACGGCGCCGTCCACAGCATCGAGTTTTTCCGCCTGTGCCGCATAATAATTCGCGAAATCGATGGCCTCGGAGACCTCCGGATCGCCTTGATCCAGCGTCTTGCCGCACTCGGACGCCATCACCTCCAGCAACACCGCCCGCGCTGCCTGCAACGAGGCCGCCGCGCGCCGCAGGACCGCCGCCCGCTCAGCACCGGTCCGCTTCGCCCACACCGCACCCGCGGTGACGGCCTCGGCGATGATTCCGTCGAGCGCGGCCGTGCTCGTCACGGTGTGCTCGGCCACCAGCTCCACACCGGTCGACGACGCGGCGATCCGCTCGGTGATCGCCCGCCCCCACAACCGATTTCCGGGCAGCGCCGGATCGGTGTCGGCGACATTCGCGAACCGGCCGGCCGGGCACATTGCCGCGCGCGGATCGTCGGTACGGCGATCCTGACGACGGTTGGGCACCGGAATGACAGTCTCCCCCACGAGATCCGCGAGCGACGCGATGAACCGGTCCTTCTCGCGCTGGAACAGCGACTGGTCGTCGTGCAGCTCGAACACCGCCGACATGAAGTTGTCCTGGCTGGCACCTTCCTCCAACCGCCGCACGAGGTAGGCGATCGCGACGTCAAAGTCCTTGGGGTGCACCACCGGTACGTACAGCAATAGACCGCCGACGGTGCGCCGGACGGCTTCGGCCTGGGCCTCCGCCATCCCCAGCAGCATCTCGAACTCCACCCGGTCCCGGACGCCGCGACGCCCCGCGAGCGTCCACGCGTACGCGATGTCGAAGAGGTTGTGCCCGGCGACACCGATCCGCACGTTCGCCGTGTGTTCGGGCCGCAGCGCGTAATCCAGCACCCGTTTGTAATTGGTGTCCGTGTCCCGTTTGGTCGGCAGGGTCGCCACGGGCCAGCCGTGCAGCGAGGCCTCCACGTGTTCCATGGGCAGGTTGGCGCCCTTGACCAACCGGACCTTGATGCCCGCGCCGCCCCGCTCGCGGCGCGCGCGAGCCCAGTCCTGCAGGCGCATCATCGCGCTCAGCGCATCGGGCAGGTAGGCCTGCAGCACGATCCCGGCTTCGAGGTCCAGCAGATCGGCCCGGTCGAGCAGCTTGGTGAACACCGCGATCGTCAACTCCAGGTCGCGGTACTCCTCCATGTCGAGGTTGATGAACTTCTTCGTCGGCGCGGTCGCCGCCTGCGTGAACAACGGCAGCAGGTTCTGCGCGATGTGGTCGACGGCTTCATCGAACGCCCACGGCGAGTGCGGTGGCACGGTGGCCGAGACCTTGATCGACACGTAGTCGACGTCGGGGCGGGCGAGCAGCCGTTCGGTGCCCTGCAGCCGTCGGGCCGCCTCGGCCTGGCCGAGCACGGCCTCACCGAGCAGGTTGATGTTGAGTCCGACACCACGGCTGCGGATCCGTGCGATGGATCGTCCGAGACGGGCATCGGTTGCGTCGACGAGAAGGTGACCGACCATCTGGCGCAACGCCTTCCGGGCGACTGGGATGACCAGGCCGGGCGCGATCACCGACACCAGGGCGCCGAGCTTGATCAACAGCCGTTCGTGCAGCGGCAGGAAGGCAGGCGCGTTGCGCGCGAGGGCCCGGAGGTTGGCCGCCGCGACGCGATGGTCTTCGGGCCGGATCACCCGGTCGACGAAGCCGACGGTGAAATCCAGGCCGTGCGGATCGCGCAGGACGTCGGCCAACCGTCTGCCGGCCGGGGCGACAGGCAGGCGGGCGGCGTCGTCGAGCCAGGACCGGACCTGACTCACGACATCGGTCAGCAGATCTTCGTCACTGCCTAGCTGGGTCATCTGCCCATCATGAGCTCGTCAGACACTTAAAATAAAGCGATGATTTCTGACAGAAAAGATTAAGCAGAAATGAAACATCAGCGCGCTGATCTGCTCGACACCCGACGGCTGCGTCTGCTGCACGAGCTGAGCCTGCGTGGCACGTTGTCCGAGGTCGCCGAGGCACTGCACCAAAGCCCGTCGTCGATATCGCAGGCGCTGAGCCAGCTCGAACGCGAAGTCGGCGTGCCGCTGCTCGAAAAGGTCGGGCGCCGGCTGCGGCTCACGCCCGCCGCCGAGGTGCTCGTCGAACACACCGCGGTCATCTTGGCGCGGCTCGAGCAGGCCGCCTCCGATGTCGCGGTGCAGAGCGACGAGGCGTCCGGCACCGTTCGGCTGGCCGTCTTCCAATCGGCGGCCTCGGCCTTCATGCCGCAGATGTTGACGGAGCTGGCGACCCGCCATCCGCGGCTGCGCGTGACCATGTCGCAGCGCGAACCGGAGCAGGCGCTCTACGAGACCTGGCTGCGCGAGTTCGATCTCGTGATCGCCGAGGAGTATCCGGGGCACGCCGCGCGCGCGTATCCCGATCTGCACCGGGCACCGCTGACCACCGACCTGCTGCGGCTGGCCGTCCCACCGAGCGGAGACCCCTGGGACCGCATCTCGTCGGTCGAGGATGCCGCCGACCTGCCGTGGACGATGGAGCCCGAAGGCACCGCTTCCCGGCACTGGGCCGAACAGCTCTGCCGGAAAGCAGGTTTCGAGCCCGACGTCCGCTTCGAGACCGACGATCTCGAAGCCCAGATCGCCCTGATCGAGAACGGCAACGCCGTCGCCATCCTGCCCGACCTGATGCGCGTCCGGCGCCGTCCCGATGTCCGCGTCATCGACGTCGATCCGCGTCGGCGCGTGGTGTTCACGGCGACGCGGACCGCCATCAGCAAGACGCCGGCCATCGTGGCGTGCCGGGCCGCACTGGCTTCGGCCGTGCCCGCGCAGCTCGATGTCGACTGAACGCCCTAAATCGGGGTTTCCTTGGTGTCGTTGACGAACCTGTTCAGCAGCACGTCGAGCTGACGCAGATCGTCGGCGCTCCAGTCCGCGAGCGCACGCGCCAGGTGTTCGCGGCGCACTTCCTGCAGTGCGTCGGCCGCCCGCTGCCCCGCCGCGGTGACCTGCACGATGGACACGCGACCGTCATTGCCGTCGGCGTGCCGGGTCACGTGCCCGGCGTCGACCAGGGCCTGCACCCGCCGCGTGGTCATGCCGACGTCCATGTGCGCGGTGGTCGCCAACTGCCCGACGGGCTGCGGCCCGTCATCGATCAGCACCCGCAGCAGCGCGTACGACGGCTGCGACAGTTCGGTGTCGGCACTGGCGGCCTGCCGCTTGAAGGCCGCACGGCTCAAGCTCAACCGCACCACCTGGGCGAGGGCGGCGCTGATCGAATCCACCGACTCCATCTTGCGTTTCGACGCCCTAATCGAGACCATGGCGCGCTCCGTTCTGCAGGTCCCGGACGCAGGCCCGCACGGGTTGATCCTCGTTCTCGTCCGCACGGACCGGCGGTAGTACCACCCCGTCCGCGATGCCGTCGTACTTGGCACGCAGCAGATCCGGTAGCTGATCGTATCGCCCGGCGGTCACGAGCTGATCGAGTACGGCGTCGTCGAGGACGGCGGGCAGGTCTTCCCACCGTTGCTGTTTGATGAGGGCGCGAAGGTCGTCGGCCAAGGCGTGCCAGCCTTTTCGTTTCAGTGTCGCCGCGTAGGCGGGGGTCGAGAGCAGGAAGGCCAGCATCCGGCGTTGGCGCTCGCGGTCCTGCGCGACCAGCAGGTCGGTGCTGCCGGTGGCGACCGCGGTCGATGCCACGAGCGCCGGCAGTTCCGCGCGACCCGCCGCCGCGGCCCCACGCTGAAGTGCCGGGCGGACAACGTCTCTGAGGTAGTCCGGGTCGGAATTGGTGGAATGGGTGACGACGCCGTCCGCCACCCCGCCGGCCAGTTCACACATGCGTCCGTTGACTGCGCCCAGCCAGATGCGTGGTGGCGCGAGGTCATTCGGCCCCGGGTTGAAGTACGGCTGGAGCCGGGTGATGCGGTAGGCGTCGCCCTCGTGCCGGACGGGCTCGCCAGTGCGGAACGCTTCGAAGATCGCCTTGAGGGCACCGACGTATTCGGCCATCCGGGCCCGCGGTTCGCTCCAGGGCATGCCGAAGCGGTCTTCGATGTTCTGGCGGATCTGGGTGCCCAGGCCCAATTCGAAGCGCCCACCCGAGAAGGTCTGCAGGTCCCAGGCCGCGTAGGCGGTGAGCATGGGGCTGCGGACGAAAGCCAGGGTGACGGCCGTGCGGATGGTCAGCCGCTCGGTGTGTTCGGCGGCCAGTAGTGCCACGGCTAGCGAGTCATGCGTCGTCTCGGCGATGTGCAGGCCGTCGAAGCCAAGTCGCTCGATCCGGCGTGCGTAGGCCGGCACCTGGGTCAGCGGCAGCTCAGGCGACATGGCGGCGAATACCTGCATACGCCAGGACGCTAGCCAGCTTGGTTGACATTGTCAATTGATTGACAATGTCAACTAAAGCTACTTACGTTGTGGCCGCTCCCATTCCGACTCCACGCTCGAGGAACACCTGTGTCGCGTTTCTACTTCGACTGGTCCAACTACTTCACGATGCTGCGTCTGCTGCGCCGTGACGCCCGTTCACAGCGCCGGTGGGCGCCCTTCGTGCGATTCGCCGCCGGGGTACCACTGATGGCCGGCCTGCATGCGCTGTGCTTCGCACTCGACCCGCTCCTGTTTCCGTCATTGCGCCGCACCGAGGTTCGCGCCCCCACGTTCTGTATCGGGCACGCGCGCAGCGGCACGACGTACCTGCACCGCTTGATGGCACAGGACCAGCAGTTCAGCTACGCCCTGATGTATGAGCTGTTCTTCCCGTCGCTACTGGAAAAGAAGCTGCTGCGCTTGTTGTTTCGTGTCGACGCGGCGACCGGCGGGAGGTTGCGTCGCCGGCTCGACGAGATCGAGGAGCGGGCTTTCGCGCCGACCGAGGACATCCACAAGACCGGTTTCTTCGTGCCCGAAGAGGACGACGCGTTCCTGACGTGGTCGCTGAGTTCCGGATTCTGGATCGTGGCGTTCCCCTACATGGGCGAGTTGGACTTCTATCACGTCGACCGCTGGCCCGCGGCGAAGCGGCGCCGCATGATGGCGTTCTACAAGGAATGCGTGCGGCGCCAGATCGCCCTGAACGGCGGCGGCACCCACCTGAGCAAGAACCCGACCTTCTGCGGCCGCGTGGAGACCCTGATCGAGACCTTCCCCGACGCGAGAATCATTGTGCCGATGCGCAATCCGTACGAGACCATTCCGAGCCTGCTGAAACTGATGCAGACCGAATGGTCGCTTCGCGGGCGCGATGACCAGCTCGTCGCCGGCTCGCTGCGCGTACTCGCCGACCAATCGGTCGACACCTACCTGCATCCGCTCGAAGTGCTGGCGCGCCATCCCGAGGTGCGGGCGAGCGTCGTCGACTACCGCGAACTCGTCGGCGCGCCGTCCGCGACCATGCGCCGCGTCTATGCCGACCTCGACCTCGACGTCGGCGCAGAAGCCGAGCAGGCCTTCACCGCCGCCGAACGCCGGCCCGGCCACGAGACGACGCACCGGTACAGCCTGGCCGAGTTCGGGCTCGATCCGAATGACATTCACCGGCGACTGGCCGGCCTGTTTGACGAATACCACTGGGACAACGAAGAAAAGGACGCTCATGTCAGCTGAACTCGAAACGATGCGCGCGGCGTGGACCGACATGATGGCCGCGCTGAACCGCGCCCGCGATGCCGTCGACTCCCCCGACCTGCACGCACCACCCGTGACAGCCCTCGGGGTCGCCGAAGGCTACCGGTACCTCATGGGTTTCGCGTTCAGCGCCATCGAACGCGCCTTCCACGAAGACCCCGCGTTCCCCTATTTCCGCCGCACCATCCAGCCCGTCGACAAAGCCACCATCGACAACGCCGACGCGCTGTACCTGTCGGCGGCGATCGACGGCGCCCACAATTACCTGATCCGCGGATCATTGGGACCAAATGCACCGCACTACCTCATCTTTGAGACGCACACGGTGTATGCGGGCGATACCGGCACGTTGGCCGAGCTGGGGCCGGGTGGGCGCGTCGTCACCGGGATGCTGGACTCTGCAACGCTTCTCGTCGACGACGGCGGCCGGTTCGAAATCCTGCTGGCCCCGGAGCGGCCGGCCGGCCACACCGGCAATTTCATCGCCACGGCGTCCGACGGGAACACCGCCGGATATGTCATCGCGCGCATGCTCTTTCATGACTGGGAGCACGAAACCTGCCCCGATCTGCACATCGCGCAGATCGGCGCCGAGGGCACGCATCCGGCAGCGCTGACACCGTCGTCCACGGCGGCCCGGCTACGGCGCACCGGTGAACTCGTCGAGAATCAGATGAAGTTCTGGAATGAGTTCTACGACGTCGTCCTCGAAGCACACGGCGACAAGAACGGCGACGGCATCACCTTCATGCCCCGCAACGCACTCAACGCACCCATGCCCGCCAACCTCGCGACGGGCGGCGGCCAGTGCACCAACGTCTACTCGGGCGGTACCTACGATCTGGGACCCGACGACGCACTGCTGGTCGAGCTCAATGTCCCTGTGCCACCGGCATATCTGGGTTTTCACCTGTCGAACCTCTGGGGTGAGTCACTCGACTACGCCAATCACGTCAGCAGCCTCAACGGATTTCAGACCGAACCCGACCTGGACGGCCGGCTGCGCTACGTCATCACCGGTGTCGATCCCCAGGTGCCGAATTGGCTTGACACCGCGGGACATTCGCAGGGCTTCCTCACGGTGCGGTGGACGTACAGCGCGCCGCCCGCGGAGTTGCCGACGGCGACAGTGACGGTGATCAGCCGCGACGAGGTGCGCAAGCATCTGCCCGAATCCACCCGCACCGTCAGCGCCGACGAACGTCGCGAGCAGATCAGAATCCGGCAGGAGCACGTCCAGCGGCGCTACCGCCAGTACTGAATCTTTCGCGAGCAGACGTAAAACTGTCGCTTTCCTGGTGAAAACGACAGTTTTACGTCTGCTCGCGAAATCAGGCGAGACGCGCGACCGCGGCGGCGATGCGCTCGTCGGTCGCGGTGAGTGCGATGCGTACGAACTGCTCGCCCGCGGGGCCGTAGAACTCGCCGGGGGCGACGAGGATGCCGCGTTCGGCCAGCCACGCGACCGTTGCGCGTCCGGACTCACCGCGGGTGGCCCACAGGTAGAGGCCGGCCTCGGAGTGCTCGACGGTGAAGCCGGCGCCCCGGACCGCCGCCAGCAGCGCGTCGCGGCGCTTGGCGTACCGGTCGCGCTGGACGCGTTCGTGTTCGTCGTCGTCGAGGGCCGCGACCATCGCGGACTGCACGGGCGTCGGGACGATCATCCCGGCGTGCTTGCGCACCGCCAGCAGTTCCGCGACAAGTTCCGGGTCGCCGGCGACGAAACCGGCGCGGTAGCCGGCCAGCGAGGAGGTCTTGGACAGCGAGTGCACGGCCAGCAGACCGGTGTGGTCGCCGTCGCAGACGTCGGGATGCAGCACCGACAACGGCTGGGCATCCCACGACAGGCCGAGGTAGCACTCGTCGGACGCGACGACGACGCCGCGCTCACGCGCCCAGCCGACAACCTTGCGCAGGTGGTCGACACCCAGCACCCTGCCGGTCGGGTTGCTGGGCGAGTTGAGGTACACCAGCGCGGGCACCTGGGGCCCGACCTGGGTCAGCGAATCGGCCCGCAGTACCTGTGCGCCGGCCAGCCGCGCGCCGACGTCGTACGTCGGGTAGGCCAGCTCGGGCACCACGACGGTGTCGGCGGCTCCCAAACCGAGCAGCGTCGGCAGCCAGGCGATGACCTCTTTGGTGCCGATGACGGGCAGTACCGCCTGCTCCGGCAGGCCGGTGATGCCGTAACGGCGCTGCAGGGCAGCCACCGCCGACGCGCGCACGGCCGGCGTACCGGCCGTCGTCGGGTAACCCGGTGAGGCACTGGCAGCGGCCAGCGCGTCCCGGATGACATCGGCGACCGGATCCACCGGCGTGCCGACGGACAGATCGACGATGCCGTCCGGGTGGGCACGAGCGGTCGCGGTCGCCTCCGCCAGGGTGTCCCAGGGGAACACCGGCAATGCGGCCGAGACCTTGGCTCTAGCGGACAGGGTCACTCGCCCTGCGGCGCGAGATCCTTGACCGCCTGCGGGTCGTTGTCGGTCTGGCCGACCTTCGACGCACCACCCGGCGAGCCGAGCTCGGCGAAGAAGTCGGCATTGTTCTGGGTGTACCCGCTCCACTGATCGGGGACGTCGTCCTCGTAGTAGATGGCCTCGACGGGGCAGACGGGCTCGCACGCGCCGCAGTCCACGCACTCATCGGGGTGGATGTACAGCATGCGTGCACCCTCGTAGATGCAATCGACCGGGCATTCTTCGATACATGCCTTGTCTTTGACGTCGACGCAGGGTTCGGCAATGACGTACGTCACCGGTAGTTCTCCTGTTCCAGTGGGCTGCTGGCTCGTCAGGATTACAACGAGCAGACGTCAGTATGGTGCGCCCGTACCGAAGCGTCTGGCTCAGTGTTACCTAACTTTACGCGCCGCCCGGGAAGGGTGGCGCGTGGTTACTGATACTAGACGTTGCACATACCGTCCGACTAGTTCCCACCACAGCTTTTTACGCGTGTCATTTTTGGCTTTGCAATTTGTTGCATAGGACCGTCGGTAGCACCTACGCTCATGCCGTGGCCCTCCCCCACGCCATCCTCGTGGCGTTGTGCGAACAAGCCGGTTCCGGTTACGAACTGGCCAGCCGGTTCGACCGATCGATCGGCTACTTCTGGGCCGCCACTCACCAGCAGATCTACAAGACGCTGCGCACCATGGACACCGAAGGCTGGGTCAGTGTCGAGGTCGTCGCGCAGCACGGCCGTCCGGACAAGAAGGTCTATTCGGTGACCGACGCCGGCCGGGCCGAACTCGAACGCTGGATCGCCGAACCGCTCACCGGCCGTGGTAGTTCCGTGACCGACGCTCGCACCCGCGAACTCGCGGTTAAGCTGCGCGGCGCGACGTACGGCTCCGCGAACAGCACCGCCGCCCTGCGCGAGCAGATTCGCGCGCTGCGCGCCGAACGCGCCGCGCTGCTCGACACCTATCGCGGCTACGAAAAACGTCAGTTCCCCGATCCCTCCGCACTGACCGCCAGCGCGCTGCACCAATACCTGGTGCTGCGCGGCGGTATCCGCGCCGAGCAGGGATCGGTGGACTGGTTGGACGAAATCCTGTTCGCCCTAGAAGGAACACCATGACCAACCCCTATCCGAACCTGTTGTCGCCGTTGGACCTTGGCTTCACCACGCTGCGCAATCGAGTGATCATGGGCTCGATGCACACCGGCCTCGAAGACCGCGCCCGCGACACCGGAAAGCTGGCCGAGTACTTCGCCGAGCGGGCCCGCGGCCGTGTCGGCCTGATCATCACCGGCGGCTACGCCCCCAACCGCACCGGCTGGCTGCTGCCGTTCGCCGCCGAGATGCTGTCGTCGAGCGACGCCCGCCGGCACCGCCGGATCACAGGCGCGGTGCACGCCGAAGGCGGCAAGATTCTGCTGCAGGTACTGCACGCGGGACGCTATGCGTACCACCCGCTTTCGGTCAGCGCGTCGTCGATCAAGGCCCCCATCAACCCATTCCGGCCGCGGGCCCTGCGCGATGTCGAGGGCACCATCAATGACTTCGTGCGGTGCGCGCTGCTGGCCCGCGAAGCCGGGTACGACGGCGTCGAGATCATGGGCAGCGAAGGCTATCTGCTGAACCAGTTCCTGGCGCCGCGCACCAACAAGCGCACCGACGCCTGGGGCGGCACACCCGAGAAGCGCCGCCGCTTCCCGGTCGAGATCGTCCGCCGCACGCGCGAGGCCGTCGGCCACGACTTCATCATCTGCTACCGGCTGTCGATGGCCGACTACGTCGAGGACGGCCAGACGTGGGAGGAAATCCTCACGCTGGCAACGGAAATCGAAGCCGCTGGGGCGACGATCATCAACACCGGCATCGGTTGGCACGAAGCGCGCGTACCCACCATCGTCACGTCGGTCCCCAACAGCGCGTTCGCGGACATCAGCAACGCGGTGGCGCAACACGTCACCATCCCGGTGGTCGCGTCCAACCGGATCAACATGCCCCAGTCCGCCGAACAGATCCTGGCCGACGGTGCGGTGCAACTGATCTCGATGGCGCGACCGCTGCTGAGCGACCCGGATTGGGTCCGCAAGGCACAGCGCGATGCCGCCGACGAGATCAACACCTGCATCGCCTGCAACCAGGCCTGCCTGGACCACGCGTTCGTGCACAAGACCGTGTCATGCCTGCTGAATCCGCGGGCCGGGCACGAAACCACGTTGGTACTGGGCAAGACTCGGGTGACGAAGCGCGTCGCAGTCGTCGGCGCCGGCCCCGCCGGCCTGGCCGCCGCCGTCACCGCCGCCGAGCGCGGCCACGATGTGACACTGTTCGAGGCCGGCGACCACATCGGCGGCCAATTCGATTTGGCCCGAAGGATTCCCGGCAAAGAGGAGTTCAACGAGACCCTCCGCTACTACACCACGATGCTGGCCAAGCACCGCGTGGATGTCCGGCTGAACACCCGGGCGTCGGCCGACGAACTGTCCGGCTACGACGACGTCGTGCTCGCCACCGGCGTCGCGCCGCGCATGCCTGCGATCCCGGGCATCGATCATCCGATGGTGCTGTCGTACGCGGAGGCCCTCACGGGCGCAGCGGTCGGCAAGCGCGTGGCGGTGATCGGCGCCGGCGGAATCGGTTTCGACGTCAGCGAGTTCCTCACCGTCGACGAATCGCCCACCTTGAACCTCAAGGAATGGCGCGCCGAGTGGGGCATCGCCGACGGCGGCGACTCCCGCGGCGGGTTGGCCACGCCGATCCCGCTGCCACCGGCCCGCGAGGTGTACCTGCTGCAGCGCACCAAGGGCGCCCAGGGACGCGGGCTCGGCAAAACTACGGGCTGGGTGCACCGGGCATCGGTCAAAGCCAAAGGCGTCCAGCAGCTTTCCGGCGTGAACTACGAGAAGATCGATGACGCCGGCCTGCACATCAGCTTCGGCCCCGACCGGTCCGATGCCCGCATCCTCGAGGTCGACAACGTGGTGATCTGCGCCGGCCAGGAGTCGGTGCGTGACCTCGAGGAAGGCCTGCGGCGCAACGGGATCACCCCACACGTCATCGGCGGTGCAGCGGTGGCCGCCGAGCTCGACGCCAAGCGCGCCATCCGCCAGGGCACCGAGTTGGCGGCCAAGCTCTAGTCGGCCGCTGTCCCGGCCACGGCCCTACGTCGAGCGTGGGCGTTGCCGCGCTCCGTGCGGCGTGTCGTCACCACCAAGCGCCACGCTCGGCGTAGGACGGCCGCCTTGTCGGGTTCGGGCTACAGACTGAAGCCGCCCCAGACGGCTCGGGCCCCGGTGTGCCCGATCCGCACGATCTGGTAGATCGTGGCCACGCCGACGACCACAGCCAGCACCGCCACTATGACGCGGGCCAGCGTCTCCTTGTCCCCCAGTCGTGCACCCCAGCGGTGCAGGAAAGCCACGGCCAGCGACACCACGAGCAGACCGATGACGAAAAAGACTGCGGTATCGCCGAGTTCGGCGTGCTCACGCAGCACCGGGTTGTCGGGGAGCTGCTTGATCAGCGCCTCGCCGGCCTCGATGGCGAACGGTGTCAGAATGACCGTCGCCACGGACAGCGCCAGCGTCAGCCACACGAGCCGCTCCCGGGCGGCCGTCCATACGGCGCACATGATCGTCAGGACCGCCGTCAGCGGCGTCAGGACGATGATCGCGTGCACCAGCAATGGGTGGGCGGGCAGGTCACCGATCGTGTTCACGCATCACAGCGTGACACTCGCCGCCGACGAGCGTGCGCAAAATGCACGCGACACACCGCGAAAGCCCGTACAAACTCCCCCGCAAGCGGGTGGTGCCCCCAGGCCGGCTCGCGGGAGGTGGTGGTGCGCCCCGGCTCGCGGGAGATGGGGCTAGGCGGCCAGGGGCGAGTAGTCGGTGCTGCGTTGGCGGGCGGGGCGGCCGATGCCTTCGGCGATGGCGACCAGCTCGGCGACGGTCTTGGCCGAGCCGTTCTCCGAACCGGCCATGCGCGAGATGGTCTCCTCCATCAACGTGCCACCGAGATCGTTGGCACCGCCCTGCAGCATCACCTGCGTGCGCTCGACGCCGAGCTTGACCCACGAGGTCTGGATGCTCGGAATCCGGCCGTGCAGCATGATCCGCGCCAGCGCGTGCACCGCGCGGTTGTCGCGGTGCGTCGGCCCCGGGCGTGCCCCACCGGCCAGATACAGCGGCGAGGACTGATGCACGAACGGCAACGGCACGAACTCGGTGAAACCACCTGTGCGGTCCTGGATTCCGCGCAGCACGTTCAGGTGCCCCACCCAATGCTTCGGGGTGTCCACGTGCCCGTACATCATCGTCGACGACGACCGCAGACCCACCTCGTGCGCCGTGGTCACCACATTGATCCACTCGGCGGTCGGCAACTTGCCCTTGGTCAGCACCCAGCGGACCTCGTCATCGAGAATCTCGGCCGCGGTGCCCGGGATCGTGTCCAGGCCGGCCTCCCGCAGCGAGGTCAGCCACTCGCGCACCGACAACCCACTGCGCGTCACGCCGTTGGCGATCTCCATCGGCGAGAAGGCATGCACGTGCATCGACGGCACCCGATTCTTCACCGCCCGCACCAGATCGGCATACCCCGTCACCGGCAACTCCGGATCGATACCGCCCTGCATGCAGACCTCGGTCGCCCCGGCGACATGCGCCTCCCACGCCCGGTCGGCGACCTCGTCGACCGACAGCGAGTAGGCATCAGCGTCACCCTTGCGCTGCGCGAACGCGCAGAACCGGCAACCGGTGTAGCAGATGTTGGTGAAGTTGATGTTCCGGTTCACCACGAACGTCACGTCATCACCGACGACATCCCGCCGTAGCGAATCAGCCAGCGCGGCAACAGCATCCAGCGCCGGACCGTCAGCGGTGGCCAGGGCCAGATACTCGTCGTCGGAGCAGCCGCCCGGGTTGCGTTCGGCCGACCGCAGCGCGGCCAGCACGTCGGTGTCGATGCGCTCGGGGGCCCGGGCCGCCAGCTCGGAAACCTTCTCCCGGATGGACTCCCAGTCCCCGAACGCACTACCCAGATCGCTGCGCGTCTCGGTCAGCCGGCCCTCGGTGTCGATCGCAGAGTGCAGATCGGTGCGGCCCAACGACTCTGACGCCTCATCGGGTTCCTGCCACGGCAGGCCGACAGGGTTGACCTCGCGTGCCCAACCGGTCTCCGGGTCGGCCAGCGCATCCACGTGGCCCCGCACCCGCGGGTCGATCCACGCCGCCCCGGCCTGCACGTACGACGGCTGCGCCGTCAACCGCTGCACCAGGTCATAACCCGCCTCGGCCGTCACCGCAGCCAGATCGTCCAGCGCCGGCCACGGCCGTTCGGGGTTGACGTGGTCGGGGGTCAGCGGGGACACCCCGCCCCAGTCGTCCACGCCGGCGCCGATCAGCGCCAGGCATTCCTCACGGGACACCAGATTCGGCGGCGCCTGAATCCGCATCTTCGGGCCCAGCACCAGGCGGGTCACCGCGATGGTGGCCAGGAAATCGTCGATCCCGGCATCGGGAGTCGCGGCCATGGCCGTGTGGTCCTTGGCCCGGAAGTTCTGCACGATGACTTCCTGCACGTGCCCGAATTCCTTGTGCGACTTGCGGATGGCATGCATGGTCTCGGCCCGCTCGGTGAGATTCTCACCGATACCGACCAGCAGGCCCGTGGTGAACGGGATCGACAACCGGCCCGCGTCATCCAGCGTGCGCAACCGCACCGCCGGATCCTTGTCGGGGCTGCCGTAATGCGCCAGGCCCTTGGTCTCGAACAGCCGCCGCGACGTCGTCTCCAGCATCATGCCCATCGACGGCGCCACCGGCTTGAGCCGCGACAGCTCCGACCAGCTCATCACACCCGGATTCAGGTGCGGCAGCAGACCGGTCTCCTCCAGCACCCGGATCGCCATCGCCCGCACATAGTCGAGGGTGGAGTCATAGCCCCGCTCGTCGAGCCACTGCTTGGCCTCGTCCCAACGGTCCTCCGGCCGGTCACCCAGGGTGAAAAGCGCCTCCTGGCAACCCAACTCGGCACCGCGACGAGCCACGTCGAGAATCTCGTCGGGCTCCATGTACATGCCCATACCCTGCGCGCGCAGCTTGCCCGGCACCGTCACGAACGTGCAGTAATGGCAGGTGTCGCGGCACAGATGCGTGACCGGGATGAACACCTTGCGCGAATACGACACCGGCAACCGACCGGTCGCACCCCGCCGTCCCGCGGCCTCCAGCCCGGCGTCCCGCACCCGGGCAGCGCTCGCACAAAGGTCGGCCAGGTCGTCGCCGCGGGCCGTCATCGCGATCGCGGCCTCATCCACATTCAGCGCCACACCATCACGGGCGCGGCGCAGCACGCGACGTAAGGCGGACGACGATGCGGGGGCGGCGAGCGGTGGGACCACGGGAAGAGGCAGGTCTGCGCCGTTCTGGGGGTTCAGAGCCACTTCCGTGTAACCCCGCTGAAGTCGACGTTCATCCACGCGTCTCACATTCTGAAACCACTGCGCCTGGCATACCGGCCACAGTAGCGCCAGCTCGCCGGCGCGGCGCGGGCCCCATACCCGGACACACACAGCAAACGCGCAGACTATTCGCCGAATTTGGTGACGACCGCGTAAGTTCAGAGGGTCGGGACGCGATCATTTCGAGGAGCCACGGTGTCCGTTTCAGTCCGCTCGTATGTCATGGCGGGCGCCGCCGCTGCGACCGCCACAGCTGTCGCATTGACCCCCATCCAGGTGGTTCCCGCCGACGTCGCGGTCCCCGCGCACTCGACCACAGCCCAACCGCACCTGACCGAGGCCATGGTCAAGCTGCTGGCCGCGGCAAGCAACATGACGCCGCCGGTGCCGCCCAAGCTGCCCGCCGCGGGCGTCGTCCCCAAGGTCGGGCCGAACCCGCTGGCGGCCGCACCCACGGTGACCGGGCCCGTCGTCACCCCACAGAACGCGGCCAGTGACTGGCTCACCAACGCGTACACCGGCATTCAGGCATGGGTCGACTGGGGCGTCGACTACGCCACCGACGTTCTGTATTGGCTGAACTGGTTCGTGCCATTCACCGGCACGATCGCCGCCCAGACCGACATCTTCTACTGGACGCTGATCCGGCCCGTCTCGGACGACATCTTCTACCAGGCGGTCGTCCCGATCGTGAACGATCCGCTCAACCTGGGCGTGTGGGTCAACGGCATCGGCAATGCGATCCGCTATTCGGTCAATGACGTCATCAACTTCGGCATCGCGGAGTTCAACTACTTCTTCGGTTGGATCATCCCGCCGATTCCGCCGCTGCCGCCCATCGGGTCGTTGGCCGCCACGCAGACCACCCTCGAGTCGATCGCCAAGACGGTGCAGACCACACTGACCAGCCTGGCCGCCGGTCTGGTCCCCGCCAAGGCCGCCGAGAAGGCCGCCGCCGCGGACGCCGACCCGGCGAGCAAGCTCGCGCCGACCGCCGCGCAGTCCCCGGCGGACAAGCCGGCAGACAAGCCGGCCGAGAAGCCTGCCGAGACGCCAGCGGTGACGCCGGCGAAGGCGGACGACAAGGGCAAGTCCGACGACAAGGGCACGCAGCCCGCGGGCACCGAGGCCGGCCAGCAGCCGACCGACCCGCAGGCCGAGCCCAAGACGGACCCCAAGGCGGAGCAGCCCAAGACGGACCCCAAAGCCACCGACCCGAAGACCGAACCCAAGGCCGATCCGAAGACCGAACCCAAGACCGGCACTGCGACCGGCGAGGCCGAGGGTCCGGCCAAGCAGCAGGACGAGGTCAAGGCACCGAAGCCCGTCAAGAAACCCG
The DNA here is from genome assembly GCF_045311035.1 of Mycobacterium sp. SMC-13. Taxonomy (NCBI): domain Bacteria; kingdom Bacillati; phylum Actinomycetota; class Actinomycetes; order Mycobacteriales; family Mycobacteriaceae; genus Mycobacterium; species Mycobacterium sp. SMC-13. The sequence goes on along the minus strand of NZ_JBJIAI010000008.1, from coordinate 70,146 downwards.
GCAAGAAGGCCGGGGATAAGACCGAGGCCACCAACAACAACGCCGGCACGGATCACCCGACCGGCACGACCGGAGCGACGAAGCCCGGCAAGGGCGACAAAGCCGGAAGCGGCAAGGCCAAGGGCGACAAGGGCGCCGGCCAGTCGCAGGGCGCTGCCGGCGGCCAGAAGGCCGGTTCGGGAAGTCACACAGCCAATAGCTGAGCCAGGCGCCCAGGTTCGCCTGCTCTTGTCACACGTCGATCGCCGCGCCCTGACCGCAGAATCACCGACACCGTCGTTGGCTCTGCGTCAGCGGCGTCAGGCACTCGACCTTTCCCGCCACAACCGCAGGACCAACCAGGCACCGCGATCGACCCTGCGGCCACAGCGGCATCTACTCGATAGTTGTCGCCCTCAGTGCGGAGTCGATGCGGAAATGCCGGAGACCGGACGCTAGTCCGGCGCTGCCGCGCGCCGCTGGGCATTTCGCCACAGCACCACGCCGGGCGGCGTCGCCCCGAGCAGCAAGAAGATCAACGGTGAGGCCTGCATGATTCCGGCGCCGCCGAACACGATGTCATCGCCTGGCCCACCGAGCAGCAGGAGCACGACGGTCGTCAACCAGGCCCACATCGGCAGCGCGGCCAGGCGGGGATGGGACGTCCACTGGAGGCCGGCCCAGACCAGCGCCGCATTGACGAGACCACTGAGCAGGCCACTGATCGGGAACGGCACGGGGCCGAGGTAGAGCGGCAGGAACAGTGCGCCGGCGATGGCCGACAAGGCGCCATCGAACGCCAGCACACCGAGCATCAATGCGCGCGCCCGACCGGAGTCGGCGCGCACCGGGGCAGACGTCAGGTCGGGATGCTGTCGAGCAGACCGACGAGGGAGCCGACGACCCACTGATAGTTGTCGCCGAGGCCCTGCAGGTGCTGCAAGTTGGGGTCCAGATCCGAGTCCATGGCGGCTACCCTACTCCCCCGCTTCCCGGTCTCACGCGAGGTTTATCCCGCTGAGTAGGTCAGTTTCCACACCACGGGCGTCGCGTTCGCCGGCCGTGCCGTCGACCAACACGTAGTGCTCGACGGCACTGATCGGCAGTGCAATGTTGTTGGACAGCGCAAAGACCCGGCCGCTCGGCTCCACCGTCACCTGCGTCTGGTGGGCCCGCATGGCGGCGACCTTGGCCGGCAGGCTGTCCTGCGCGTCGATGACGGCGTCGATGCGGTGGCCGAGATCGAACGGCAGCGCCGTGGCCGGGATCCGCACCCAACTCTCGGGCAGCTCGATCCCATTGATCGACTCCAGGGCCTCGGCCATCGACTCACCGTCCATCACGGTCCAGTAGAACTTCGGGACCTGCCACGGCTCACCGGGATGGCCGTCGCCCGCCGACGCGGCGACCGCAGCCGTCGTCACCCGATGCGCCTGGATGTGGTCGGGGTGCCCGTAGCCGCCGTTGGGGTCGTAGGTGACGACGACGTGCGGGCGGAAGTCCCGCAGCACCGCCACCAGTTCGGCGACGGCCTCGTCCATGTCGGCGTCCGCGAACCGCTGACGGTGCCGCGCCGGGCTGCCTTCCATACCGGAGTCCCGCCAATGCCCGGCCCCGCCCAGATACCGCGGCCTGTCGACGCCCAATGCCCGTAGCGCCGAGGTCAATTCACCGATCCGGTAGCCGCCCAGCTGGTCAGCTCCGTCGACCGCCAGCTGTGCCCACTGCGAACCGATGACCTCGCCCTCTTCGCCCAGGGTGCAGGTGAGCACCCGCACGTCGGCGCCGCGGGCCGCGTAGTGCGCGATGGTCGCTCCGGTAGTCAGTGTCTCGTCATCCGGATGGGCATGGACGAACAGCAGCCGTGGGGTCTCCATATCCCCCAGGCTGGCATACATTCACCGGGTGACGCGACGTGCGCTGGAGTTCGGCAGTGCGGTGCTGCTCACCGGCCTGCTCGCCGGGGTCGCCGGGGCACTGACGGTCTCGTTGCTGCACGCCGTCGAACATCTCGCCTACCACTATTCGTACGGGCTGCTGCTCGACGGCATCGGCGCCAGTTCGCCGGTTCGGCGCGCGCTGGCACCGGCGATCGGCGGAGCGCTGGCGGGGCTCGGCTGGTGGATCCTGCGTCGCCGCAGCGGGACTCCGTCACTGTCGGCGACCATCGCCGGGAAGAAGCCGATGCAGCACCTGCCGATGGCGGCCGACGCGGCGCTGCAGGCCGTGGCCGTCGGCAGCGGTGCGTCGCTCGGCCGCGAGACGGCGCCGCGCCAATTGGCCGCGGTGCTCAGCAGTTACGGGACGACGTGGCTCGGGCGGCTCACGTCATCGACGCTCGGGACGCTGACGGCCCGCGACCGCGAGATTCTGCTGTCCTGCGCCGCGGGCGCCGGCCTGGGCGCGGTGTACAGCGTGCCGCTGGGTGGGGCGTTCTTCGCCGCCCGCGTCATGATGGGCACCTGGCATCCCAAGGTCGTCGGCACGGCGCTCATCACGTCGAGCCTGGCGGTCGCGGTGTCGCATCCGGTCACGCATTTCGAGCGCGATCTGATCTGGCCGGATCCGGCACTGTCGTACCAGTTCACGATGCTGGCGTTGGCCATCGCACCCCTCGCGGTGGTGATCGGCCTCGTCTTCAACAAGCTGATGGCGGTCGCGGGACCCAAGCCGCAGCTGACGTCCTGGGTGCTCATCCCGGGTGTCGCGCTGGCCGGGCTGGTGACCGGCATCTGCTCGATCTACCGGCCCGAGCTGCCCGGCAACGGCCGCAGCGTGCTGATCGTCAGCGTCGACGCGCAACTGAGTCTCGCCGCCGCGGCGGTTCTCCTGATACTCAAGCCATTGCTCACCGCGCTGTATCTGCGGGTCGGCGCGGTCGGCGGCCTCATCACGCCGGCGCTCGCCACCGGCGCGGCCGCGGGCACCGTCGCGACGTTCACCCTCAACGGTCTGGCCGGTACGCACCTGCACGTACCCGCGGTGGCATTGACATGTGCGGCGGGCGTCCTCGCCATCACGCAGCGGGCGCCGGCATTCGCGGCATTGTTCGTCTGGGAGCTGGCACATCCGCCGATCTGGCTGCTGCTGGTTTTCGCGGTGGCCGCGTACTCGTCGCACGGGATCCGGCTGCTGCGGGAGCAGTCGGCGGCCCGGGCGGCCGGCCAACCGAAACGGCTGTGGCCCTCCACCTTTCGGTAGAGGGCCACAGTTCGGTCAATTGGTTGGTTGTGTGTGACCACCGCTGGACCTGGAACCGGTCTTCGAGTGAGCGGTCTTGCCGGACTTGCCGGCTTCAACTGCCTTCGGCTTCGACGGCGCCGCAGCGCCCGAATCATCAGCCTTGGCGTTTCCGGCCTTTGACGAACCCGCCTTGCCGACCTTCGCGCCACCGGTCGAGTTCTCAACCCCCTTTGCCGAACCGTCCGTGGCGTGGTCCGTACCGGACTGGCTTGCACCGGACAAAGTTCCAGCGGGCTTCGTCGAGTCGGTACCCGTGGATTCGCCGGTTTCCTTGGTCGAAGCGCCCGACGAGCTGGCCGCACTCGACGAGACGGACGAGCCCGGCGCATCTGTGCCGCTGGGTGACGTGGCCGAAGCCGGTTCTACGCCAGCGGTCTTGGTGGTCGGCACCGGCGCGTCATTCGAGGCGGCGGTCATTGCTGCTTCACCGGTGTTCGACCCCCTCGTCAGCGTCGAAGTCGTCGCGATGCCACGGGCCGGCGAAATCGCCGTGTCCGGTTCGGCCGCCTTGCCGGCATTCGATTCCGCAGTCAGGCCCGCGGCACCGCTGGAGACCGCAGCCGACGGTCGATTTTCATCTGCGGTCTGTGTTGCAGCAGGTGTCGACGCGGCACTGCCGGCTTTGAGCGCGTTGGCGATGGTGTCCCGGAAATTCAGTAACTTTGTCAGCAGCCCATTCGGGCCGATGATGCCACCACCGAATCCGTGCCATCCATTGACGAACGTCCCGACGACGTTGCCCGGCGCGCTGAGGATCGCGCCGAGAGCCGCCAACGGATCGCGCGCTTTGACCGCGTCGGCAACGGCCTGCCCCGATTCTCCGATCGACGCGAGCGTCGTGTTGACCAGGCTCAACGCGCCGAACCCCATCGTCGTTGCGAAACCCGGCAGTAGGGCAACGACGTTCGAGAAGTTCTCCGCCATCCGCACGGGTATCTGCAGAGTCGACAGCATGGGAAGGCCAAGTTGGACCAGCGCCATTGTCAATGCGGTCTGAACAGTGCCGACCGCACCCTGGATGTTCCCGGCCGTGAACTGCTGCACCACCTTCTGCAAACTGGCCACGAAACCGTAAGGCGTACTGGGGTTGAGTAGGTTGATCGCGTTCCTGCCGACGGTTTCCAGTGCCGTGAGATACAGCTTCCCGTACTCGAGCTGGTTTGCAATCAGCTGTTTCAGGATCGGCGCCGGATCGCCGGCGATCAGCTGTCCCAGGAGGCCCAGATTGGATACCGCATCGCTGACGATCCCAGCCCACTGTCCGAGCAGATTCGGGAAAGCCGGAGTGCCCGCCAAGCTTGCCGGCATCCCTGCCATCAAGGGATTTTCCACTGCGCCGCTGGGCATTTCACTCACCGCTGCGGTATGGACGAACTGCTCGACGACGGGTCGTGGCGAAAGGTTCTGCGCGGTGGCCGAGAGTCGAACGTCCAGGTGTTGAACGAATGTCGGTGGCGCCACGGAGGGCGACACGGCGATGACGCCGGCGCCGACAACCGCGACACCGGCCGTCAGATACGGACGTAGAGCGAGGATCAACTCGTTCTCCTTCGGATTCAGGTGAGGGGTGTCAGCCTGAACTGACCGCGCGAAGGTACCGAGTAAGCCGCAGAACAGCATTCGCATTCTGCAGCGCTTTCACTTTATTTGCGCTTGCGTATCGCCTGGCCGCCGCTCAGGGAACCTTGACCCACTTGCCGGCGTCGCCGACGATCCCGACCGGGACGGCGCCGGTGAGGCTGACGTTCTGCACCGTCGGCCCCGCGGCGACGATCGTGGTGTCCTGCAGGATCGGCAGCACCGTCTCCATCGCCCAGAGCTTGGGCTCCAATTCGTTGAGCACGTCGGCGATCTTCTCGGTGCCGGCCAGCGCCGCATCGATCTTCGGCTGAATCGCGTGGTCGCAGATGCCGGTCAAGTTACTGGGCGCCTGCACCAGCTGGTCCCCGCCGAGCGGCTTGGGCAGCGGGAGGGTCGGCGCCGTCGACGTCACCGTCGGCGTCGATGGCTGCGGCACAGCGGTTTTCGACGTCGACGTCGACGTCGGCTGCTGGGGCGGCACCGGGGGCGTCGCGGTGGAGACGGCCGTCGCGTCCAATCCCGGGCAGCCGTAGCGCGATGCCAGCACCGTCGCCAGGTCGCCGCCGGCATGACGCCAGCCGACGATGGCGTCGACCCGCTCCAGACCCTCGGCGTACAGCGCCACCGGATCCATGGCCAGCACGGTGGCCTCGATGCCGACGCTGCGCAGTTGGTCGGCGGCCGTGTTCGCCACCGCGACCGACGTCGGGTCGTTGGCGGCGACGCCGATGGCCAGCCCCAGCGGCTTGCCGTCTTTGACCAGCCGATCGTGGCCCGGCGGTGGTGGCACGCCGGGCGGCGACGGTGGCGCGACGTCCGGCTCGATGTTGTACCCGGCGCGCACCAACAGGTCCATCGCGGCGTTGCGGTCCAGCGCCGGCGGCGCCGTCGGCACGTAGCCGGGGTCCGACGGCGTCCGGATCTGCGCCTGCGCCAGCGTCACGGTGTTGTCGCTGCCCGCGCCGACGGCGGCCAGCAGGCCGACGTCGAGGAGACCCAGCAGTGCCTTGCGGACCTGGACGTCGGTCAGTGCGGGCCGCTGCGCACGCAGCGTCAGCTGCATGACCCGCGGCGTGACGATCCGCGCGGTCCGCACGCCCGGGATGGCCGCGAGTTGCGCGAAAGTCGCCTGCCCACCGTGCACCTGGGCCACCTGGGTGTCCCGGTTACGGATCGAATCTGCAAGCGCCGCAGGCGATCCCCCGCGCCGGAACAGCACCTGGTCGGGCACCGACGGCACACTCCAGTACCGGTCGTTGCGCGCCAGCAGGATTTCGTCACGCTGCGGGTCGATGCTCTCGACACGGAACTGGCCGCCGGTCACCGGCATGGCCCGCGCCAGCCCGGCGCCGAACCCGCCCGGCACGTCCTTGACGATGTGCGCCGGCAGGATGTTGTTGAACAGCTCCCGCCACGCCGGGTAGGGCTTGGCGAACGTCACCACGGCCGTCTTACCGCCGTCGACCGACTGGACACCGGTCACCAGGTCGTAGCCGGCCGGATCGACGACGCCGGGCTGACTGACCATCTGGCGCCACTGGTACCAGTAGTCGTCGGCGGCGATCGGCGCGTTGTCGGTCCACTGCGCCTCGGGGCGAATCTTGTACGTGACGGTGAACGGGTTCTGGTTGGTCACGTCGGCCGACAACAGCAACGACGGGTCCAGTTCCCAGCGCGAACCCGACGGTGCGGCCGGGTCGGCGATGGGCCGGAACGAGCTCGGCAAGACGAGCGCCGAGATGGCCGCGTTGACCGGCGACTGGTCGGACTGCAGATGCGGATTGAAGCCGGGGCCGATCCAGTCGATGGCCATGATGATCTGGCTCATCTTCGGTGGCGGTGGGACGACGGTCTTCGTCGTCTCGGTGCTGCGCGGCGCCGGCGGCGGGCTCACGGTGCAGCCCGCAAGCGCCAGAACCGACACCAGTGCCCCGGTCGTCATCAATCGGCGGCGGGCGGTCGGCACGACAGTCAGGGTATCGGCACGGTGAGCCCGAACCACCATCCGAGGCCACCGATGCAAATCCCCGTCGCTCCGCTCGCCCCTGATGTGGTCCACAATCTCCGGTATGGGACTACTGCCTAAGCCGTACACCCCGCTGTCCGATGCCGACGTCGCCGACGCGCTGAGCCGCGCCGTCGCTGTCATCAACCCATTGCTCAACGTGCTGTCGCAAGCCGATCCGATCGGGCTGCGTAAGCGCTCCCATCGTCTGCTGAGTCCGCCCCGCGGGCTGACCGACCGGGTCCGGCGGCTGCGCCTGCGGCTCCGGCGCGTTCAGGCCGGCCGTAGCCCCAACGCCGCGGACCTGGCCATGAACGCCGGCGCGCAGCTGATGAACGCCGCCGACCTGCCCGGCACCGCCGCCTGGGAGCGGATGAGCCGAGACGAGCGCATCCACTGGTGGGTGCACCGCGTCGGCGCGTTGAACACCGTGCTGGTGGCCACGCCGGGCGCATTCGGTGTGCTGGCCCGGGTGCTGCCGGTGAGTGAGCTGGCCGGGTTCGTCAACCACGCCATCGTGTTGTGCGCGGTGGCCCGCGAATACGGCGTCACCGATCGGCGCGAGCAGGTGCGACTGCTGGCCGCGGTGTTGTGCGGACGGCAGCTGCCCGCGGACTTCGATGTGCCGCAGCCCCCGGAGCCGGAGCCGCTTCCCGACACCCCGCCGGACGGCTGGAAGCCCCTGGAGGCCATCACGTCGTCGCTGCCGGTCGTCGTCGTCAAGAGCATCTGGCAGCTGGCCGGCATCTTGCGCGCGACGTTCGACGAGATCGCCAAGCGGCCGCAGCCGAACAAGTGGTGGCAGCGTTTGAGCGCGCTGCCGTGGGTCGGCGCGGTGTCGACGTACTTCGGTGAGCGCGGGGCGCTGATCAAGGCGGCCGACGAGGGTGTCGCCTGGCTGGACCAGAACCAGAAGGCCGGTTAGCACTCCGCGAAAACGCTTGTGCCGACCGGCCTTTCGGTTCGGTGAGAGTTAGTTGCGGGCCTTCTCGCGGGCCTTGGCGCGAGCGCGCAGGCTCGCGGTCAGCTCGACCTTGCGCACGCGCACGACCTCGGGCGTGACCTCGACGCACTCGTCCTCGGCGCAGAACTCCATGGCCTGCTCCAGACCGAGCTCCAGCGGCCGCGCCAGCGTCTCCATGACGTCGGCGGTGGAGCTGCGCATGTTCGTCAGCTTCTTCTCGCGGGTGACGTTGATGTCGAGGTCCTCGGCGCGCGGGTTGATGCCCACGACCTGGCCCTCGTAGGTGTCCTGGCCCGGCTCGACGAAGAACTGACCGCGGTCGGCCAGCTGGATCATGGCGAACGGCGTCACGGTGCCGCTGCGGTCCGAGACCAGCGAACCGGTGTGCCGGGCGCGGATCTCGCCGGCCCACGGGCGGTAGCCGTCGAACACGGCGTTGGCGATGCCGGTGCCGCGCGTCAGGGTCAGGAAGTCGGTGCGGAAGCCGATCAGGCCACGCGACGGCACGATGAAGTCCATGCGGACCCAGCCGGCGGCGTGGTTCGTCATCTCTTCCATGCGGCCCTTGCGGGCGGCCATCAGCTGGGTGATGGCGCCGACGAACTCGTCGGGACAGTCGATGGTCATGGCTTCGAACGGCTCGTGCAGCTTGCCGTCGATCTGCCGGGTGACCACCTGCGGCTTGCCGACGGTCATCTCGAAGCCTTCGCGGCGCATCTGCTCGACGAGCACGGCCAGCGCCAGCTCACCACGGCCCTGGACCTCCCAGGCGTCCGGACGGCCGATGTCGACGACGCGGATCGAGACGTTACCGATGAGCTCGGAATCCAAGCGGGACTTGACCATTCGCGCCGTCAGCTTATGACCGGAGACCTTGCCGGCCAGCGGCGAGCTGTTGGTGCCGATGGTCACCGAGATGGCGGGCTCGTCGACGGTGATGCGCGGCAGGGCATGCGCGTGATCGGGGTCGGCGAGGGTGTCGCCGATCATGATCTCCGGCATACCCGCGACAGCGACGATGTCGCCGGCGACGGCCTCGGTGGTCGGGGTGCGCTCGACACCGACGGTGACGAGCAGCTCGGTGATCTTGCCGGTGGTGATGACGGGCGCGCCGTCGACCTCACGCATCCAGGCCACCTGCTGGCCCTTCTTGAGCTTGCCGTTGTAGATCCGGACGAGCGCCAGACGGCCGAGGAAGGCCGACGCGTCGAGGTTGGTGACCAGGGCCTGCAGCGGGGCGTCGGGGTTGCCCTTGGGCGCCGGGATGTGCTCGAGCAGCACGTCGAACAGCGGGTCGAGGTTCTCGCTGTCGGGCACCTCGCCGTTGGCGGGCTGAACGGTCGAGGCGACGCCGGCGCGGCCCGAGGCGTACAGGGTCGGCAGGTCCAGGGCCTTCTCGGCCGCGGCCTGGGCTTCTTCGTCGAGGTCGGAGGCGACGTCGAGCAGCAGGTCGTGGCTCTCCTCGACGACCTCGGCGATACGGGCGTCGGGCCGGTCGGTCTTGTTGACCACGAGGATGACGGGCAGGTGCGCGGCCAGGGCCTTGCGCAGCACGAAGCGGGTCTGCGGCAGCGGGCCCTCAGAGGCGTCGACCAGCAGCACGACGCCGTCGACCATGGAGAGGCCGCGCTCGACCTCGCCACCGAAGTCGGCGTGGCCGGGGGTGTCGATCACGTTGATGACCGTCACGGTGCCGTCGGCGTTGTGCCGGTGCACCGCGGTGTTCTTGGCCAGGATCGTGATGCCCTTTTCCTTCTCCAGGTCACCCGAGTCCATGATGCGTTCGGTGGAGTCGTCACCCCGGTCCAGGGCTCCGGACTGCCGCAGCATGGCATCGACGAGGGTCGTCTTGCCGTGGTCGACGTGTGCGACGATGGCGACATTTCTGAATCCGGCACTGGCCTGCTCACTCACGCCCAAGATTGTCGCAGCGAGGGGGTCGGTTTGCGAAACCGCGAACGGCCTGGCAAAACTGCTAATCGATGAAGGCCAGCAAGCTCGCCGGGGCGAAACCGAAGAAGAAGTGCTGCCGCAGCAAGCCCCGGTGCAAGCGGTGTCCGCTGGTGCTGCACAAGGTCCAGAAGGCGGCGCACCACGGGGTCCACGGCAAGGACCTCGAGAAGGTTTTCAAGCGCGCCCGCAAGGCCTGATATATACGCATTGACCTGCCTCTATGCCTGTTTCGCGAGTACCGTGGAAACGTCTCGTCAGTTCGGGGAAACCAGCGCGAGGAGGTCGCCATCATGACCATCTACGAAGTGTTGACCGGAGTCATCGGGTTCGTGCTGGCGCTCGGCGCAACGGCCGCGATATTCGCCGGATTGGCCAATTGGGCCGGCGGATTCTTCGTGGTGCGGTGTGCTGCGTGTCACCATTTGGCGTTCTCCACGGTGAACAAGCCGAAGACCGACTGCCCGCATTGCAAGTACCCCGCGCTGCTGCACCCGCTGTACACCGCGCAGCACGGCACGGCGATGGCGTCGGCGCGCGTCGTCGGCGACAAGCTGCACTACTGAGTCAGCGCGTCCTTCAACTCCGCGAGCCAGGCGCGGTCCGCCGGCACCCAGGGCAGGTCGTCGAGTTCGGCCGCACCCACCCAGCGCACGGCATGGTGATCGTGGGCGTGGGGCGCGTCGTCGGTCGACACCCGGTACGCCCGCAACGTGACGGTGTCGGACAACGGCACGTCCTCGCCCACCTTTTCCCCGACGGTCACGATGACGCCAAGTTCCTCGTGGAGTTCCCGGGCCAGCGCCTGCGCGTCGGTCTCCCCCGGCGCGACCTTCCCACCCGGCAGCTCCCAGAGGCCCGCGAGTTCCGGCGGCCGATTGCGCTGAGCGACCAGCAGTCTGGCGTCGGCGATAAGGGCTCCGGCGACGACGATCACGTCGGCCAGGCTACTGGCTCGTCGAACGTGGGGGTTTACGCGAATATTCGGCCGAAGTACCTCGTAAACCCCCACGCTCGGCGTCAGACCGGGCATCCGGCGGCTCGCAGCTTCGCGCGCACTCTCGCGACCAGCTTTTCGGGCTCGCGCAACATCGCCGCACTGACCCGGATGACCACCCACCCCATGGCTTCCAGGATCGCGAGACGTTCGATATCCCAGGCCCGCTGCCGACTGTCGTTCCAGTGCTGGACACCGTCGTACTCGACTGCCACCTTCCACTGACGCCACCCCATGTCGACGCGGATGAACGCCTCGCCGTAATCGTCGAAGAAGCGGATCTGCGTCTCGGGAAACGGAAGGCCGCCGGCGACCAGCCCCAGCCGCAGCCGCGATTCCTGCGGCGATTCAGCACCACCGTCCACCAACGTCAGAGCAGACTGCGCCCGATGCACACCGCGGGTACCTGGATTCGCCGCGATCAACGGTTCGATGTCGACGAGTTTCAGATCGGTTGCGTTCATCAGCGCATCCACTATCGGCACGGCCCGGTGCTGCGGCAGCAGTCGCGCGAGGTCGAAGGCCGTGCGGGCGGCAGTTGTGACACGCATACCGCGCCGCACACAAATGTCTTGCGGAGCAAGGGCATACGAATGAGTCGTCAGCCCTCGTGGGCTATGGCGATCTGGCCGGACCACCACCGCGGGCGCATCGGGGTCGAGCCACTTCGTACCGTGCACCGCAGCCGCAGACACCCCGGCAATCACCGCATCCGGCCCTGCGAACAGCCAACCGGCGCGCGCCTTCAACTCGGCCGTCATCTCGACGCCCTTGGCCAGGTACACGTTGCGATAAACCATGCGATACCGGGTACGCAACTGATGCTCCGTCAGGCGTCCTGTCCGCAGCGCCTGCGACCCGAGGATGAGTTGGTCCATGACGTCACCCTCGACGGGACGGGCGACAAATCTGACGCCCAGCGACCCGGTTATCCACAGGTCAGGCCGTCGAGCGTGGGGGTTTACGCGGAAAATCGCAAACGATTCCTCGTAATCCCCCACTCTCGCCGCAACAATGGGGTCATGGCCGTCCTCACCGATGAACAAGTAGACGCCGCACTGCCCGAAGGCTGGGAACGCGCCGACGGCGCGCTACGCAGGTCCGTGAAGTTCCCGGCGTTCCTCGACGGTATCGATGCCGTCCGCCGAGTGGCGATCCACGCGGAAGCCAAGGATAATCATCCGGACATCGACATCCGTTGGCGGACAGTTACTTTCACCCTGGTCACACATTCCGAGGGTGGTATCACCGACAAGGACGTGGAGATGGCCACGGACATCAACGGACTGGTCGTCTAGTCCTGGTTCGCAGGGCCATCCACGCCAGCGTCACCACCGTCATCACCGGGTAGATCAACCCCGCCCAGGACAGGTACCACGGACGGCTGATCACCCAGATCGTCGGCTGCGCGAAACTCAGCAGCCACGGCACGCCGACCAGCAGCAGCACCAGCCAGATCCAACGCAAGACGCGCGCGGAAGCGAGCTCCGCGAACGGCCCGTGCCACAACCACATCATCAGCGGGATCAGCCACACCCAGTGGTGGGTCCACGAGATCGGCGAGAACAGCAGGCCGAACAACTGCACGACGAGCAGCGCGCCCAGTCGATCCGGCCGGCCGGGACCGTAGACGGCGCGCCAGGCGAACACCGCCAGCACGGCCGTCAGCACCACCGCGATCAGCACCGCGGGCTCGAAACCGGCGTCGTGGCCGACGATCCGCGAGATCGCGCCGCGCCAGGACTGGTTGAACGACGTCGCGACGGGACCGATCCGGTGGGCGTCGCCGAGCAGGTCCGTGAAGTAGTAGAGCGCCTGGTCGCGCAGCACCAGCCACGACACCAGCACGGTGCCGGCGAAGGTGACGGCCGCGAACACCGCAGCGCCCCACCGGCGGACGCCGAGGAAGTACAGCCCCGTGACCGCGGGCGTCAGCTTCACCCCGGCGGCCAGACCCACCAGCAGACCGGACCACCACCAGCGGGTGCTGTAGACGGCGTAGAGAACGGCCAGTACGAGGACGACGTTGATCTGCCCGTAGTCGAACGTGCTGCGCAGCGGCTCGGTCCAGATGCCGACGGCCGTCCAGGCCATGGCCAGCCGGTGCGAGGGATCGACTGGACATTTCCCGTCGCTTCGCTCGCCCCGAAACCCGATGAGCCGCAAGCTGATCCACACCACGCCGTAGAGCGCACCGATGATCCCGACCTGCCAGCAGAACGCCAGCAAACCGAACGGCACGAAGTGCAGCGGATAGAACAGCACTGCCGCGAACGGCGGATAGGTGAACGGCAGCGGGAAGTCCGGGGTCTGGTCGGCGTAGACGTAGTCGTACAGCGGGCGACCACTGCCGAGGGTCGCCGCGCCGCCGAAGTAGACGTGGAGGTCGACGAAGTTGGCCCCGTTGGGGACCAGGTAGGTCCACGCGAAGCGCGCGGCGACGCTGAGCGCCAGCATCAGCGGCGCCCATCGGAGAACTGATCGCGTGGCGGTGTTTATCGCATGACTGTAACGGTCGGTCACCCTTCGCCTTCCGATCAGTAACGGATCCATAAATGCCACACGTGTCACTTGAGTAACACCAGTAACTGAATAGCTTCGGTGATGACGCGCCACGACTGGACCGGGAGGACCCCCAAAATGCGCACACGCACCACTGGAAAATTGTTGGCCACCAGCATGATTGCCGCCGCCGGCGCAGTCCCGGTGGCGATCGCCCTGAGCGCGGTCGCCGCCGCCGACCCGGCCCCCGCGGCCCCGGCCCCCGTCGTGCCCGGCACGCCGCTGGTCAACGAACTCGCCCAGGCTCCGGTCCAGGCGCTGTCGGGTGTCACCCAGGCCCTGACCTCGGGCGCGCCGGCCGCCGCTCCGGCCGCTCCGGCCGCCACTGCATCGGTGACCCTGCCGCAGAACCTGGTCCCCGGCGCCACCGCTCCGGCGGCCGCTGCCCCGGCCGCCGCTGCTGCGCCGGCCCCGGCCCAGGGCCTGATCCCGTCGGCCAACATCAACCTGCCGCAGATTCCGGGCTCGCCCGTCCCGCTGCCGAAGCAGGTCGCCTTCCCCGGTGACCTGACCTCGCTGCTGCCGGCCGGCACCCCGCTGGCGAACCTGCTGCCGCAGCCCGCTGCTGCTGCCGCGCCCGCTGCGACCGCCGCAACCGCTGCGACCTCGCCGCTGACTGCCCCGCTCGCCGCCGCGACCGCACCACTGGCCGCACCGCTGGCTGCCGCTGCTCCGGCCGCTGCCGCCCCGCTGGCCGCCGCCACGGCACCGCTCGCCGCTCCGGCTGCGGCGGCGTCGCCGCTGGCCACCGCACCCGCCGCCGTGGCGGCTGCCGCGCCGGCTGCACAGGCCATCCCGGGCGTCGTCCCGGGGATCATGAGCCTGACCAGCCTTGCGCCGGTCATCACCTCCGGCTTGCCGTGATCCGCGCCGTAACCAGATAACCGATACGAAACCGGGGAGAGAGTCATGCAATCGAGGAAGCTGTTCGTCGCACTCGGCGCATCCGTCGCACTCACGATCGGCGCGGCCACCGTCGCCCACGCTGATCCGGCGTCGCCACTGCCGTTGCCGCTGCCCATCGATGGCCTGCAGGCTCCTGGTCTGCCGGCCATGCAGACTCTCGCCCCGGTGATCCAGCAGGCCGCCGCTGACCCGGCGGGCGCCGCGGAGCTGCTCATGGCAGCAGCCCGGGCGTTCGCCGGGAACAAGGCGGCACCGTCGGATTCGAAGAATCTGGCCAACGCCGTGAACCAGTTCGCCGCCGACCCGGCCGCGAACCACGTGCCCGCCCCGGGCGCCGTTCCTGGTGCCGAGGCCCACCTGCCGGCCGGCGTCGACCCGGTGCACGCCGTCGGCCCGGTGGCCGAGGCCGCTCCGGCACCGGCCCCTGAGGCTGCCCCGGCTCCGGCCCCCGAGGCCGCACCCGCACCCGCCGCAGCTCCGGCTCCGGCAGCCGCCCCTGCCCCGGCACCTGCGCCGGCGCCGGCTCCTGAGGCCGCCCCGGCCGCTGCCCCGGTCGCCCAGGCCGCGGCGACGGTCCCGGCTCCCGATGCCGCCCCGGCCGCTGCGCCGGCCCCCGCGCCGGCCGGCGCGTTCGGCCCGGGCACGCCGATCACGCAGGACTTCATGTACCCGTCGATCAGCAACGGCTGCGGTGCCGACGGCGGCAACGTGCTGGCGACGGCCATCAGCGTGGCGGGCCCCGCGAAGATTCCGACCCCAGGTCCCGGCCCCGGCCAGACCGCCTACGTGTTCACCGCGGTCGGCACGCCCGGCCCGGCCGCCGAGCAGAAGCTGCCGCTGAACGTCACCTGGGTCAACCTGACGACCGGCAAGTCGGGCAGCGCGACCCTCAAGCCGCAGGCCGACATCAACCCGCAGGGCCCGACGACGCTGACCGCCATCGTCGACACCGGCTCGGGCAGCATCATGTCGACCATCTTCGGTCAGGTGACCACGACCGAGAAGCAGTGCCAGTTCATGCCCACCATCGGTTCGTCGGTGGTGCCGTAATCACAACATCTCTCGGGCCTGCTGTCGGCACGCGTCGGCTATCCGCTGTTCGCGGCCGTACAGCAGGCCGAAGGTGAAGCCGTTCTCGCCGGCCGTCGTGCCACTCGCCAGCGCCAGGCGGCGCAAGATGTCAGATGCGACCACGGTGTCCTGGTGATCGCCCAGGATCGACTGAAATCGCTTGTAATGCTTGACCGTTCGTTTCGAGCCCTCGACATCGCGGCATAGCTCCGCCGCGTACCGGGCACGCTTGGCGGCCTTGCGGGCCCGGTGCAACAGCGCGGCGTCGACGTCATCACCACCGAGCGCTGCGACGAGCCGTCGGTCAGCTTTCCGCTGGGCCTTACGTGCCCGCTTGACCAGTGCGGCGGTGCTCGTCTCGAGATCGACCGGTGGCGCGGTGCGCCATGACCGCAGCACCGTCATCATCGCCCGGTAACGCGGCGAGTCCATGGCCTCGGTGATGCGCGCCCGCGCGGGCAGCTCGACGGCCTGCAGGTCATTGCGGATGCGGGCCCGGACCGGACCCAGGATCAATTCTTCCGGCAACTCTTCGAGCGCTTCGGTGAATCTGAACTGCTGCACCTGACAATCACGGACCTCCCCGAGCAGCCCCGCGAACCACCGCAGGTCCTCGTCGAGCTCTTCCACGGAGGCCTGATCCAGCAGCTTGCCGAACACCCGCAGCGTGCTCCGCAGCCGCCGGATCGCCACCCGCGTGTCGTGGATGGGGTCCTGTCCCCGCCGTAATTCGATGTCGCCCAACACGATCTGGTCGATCTGGGCGTTGAGGTACCCGAGCAACGCACGCGCCGCGGGCGACACGCGCTCGACGGACCGAATCTGCGGCAGGACGTGGGCGAGCTTCGACGGAAAGCGCGAAGGCCGGGCGCCCGCGGCTTTCAGACGGCGGATGAGGCGCTTCGGAATCGACGGGGTGTGCGGCCCGAGTTCAACCTCGACCTCGCGCCAGGCCAGCAGCCGCTCGTTCGCCGACGCCCGCACCGAATCGTCGGCAATCTCGGCATAGAGTTCGCCGGACCCGGGCTCGGCGAGCCGGTACCGGTCCCGGACGGTGTGGATCGTGGCGACGCTCGCCAGTTGCTTGCCGAGGCTGATGCCGCCGAGGAGCTCAGCGGCCGCATCGGGCAACTTCTCCGTCAGCGCCCAGTGCAGTTCGACGCGCCCATCGGCGGCCGGCACCTTCAGCTGCCACCCCGTGTCAGCGTCGCCGGAGCGACGGCGCAGCTGGACGCGGTGCGCCAGCAGGTCGCGGTCGCTGGTGTCGTAGTAGTCGCTGGTGAGGTCGACGGTGTCGTGCTCGATGTCGGCGTCGGCGACGATGCCGCGCAGATCGGGCAATCGAAACCGGTCATCGACGTCCCACTTGCCTTCGCGTTCCAGAACCTGGTGCATACCCAGGGGCATAGCCGCGGGCTCGGGCGATCAAACCAGCCGTGGTGTCGAGACGATGCCGAGGTCAACCAGCCGACGGCATCGTCTCGACGTGGCGGTCAGAGCTGGATCTGGCCGCCGTCGACGGCCAATTCGGCACCGGTCATGAAGCTGCTCTGGTCCGAGGCCAGGAACAGCACCGCGGCCGCGATCTCCTCGGGGCGTCCCAACCGCTTCAGCGGCACCTGCGCCGCCATGCCGTCGAGGAGATCCTGCTTCTGCTCGGCCGGTGCCAAGCCGGTCAGTCCAGGGGTTTCGATCGGTCCCGGGACGACGGTGTTGACCCGGATCTTGCGGTCGGCGAGCTCCGCTGCCCACGTGCGACCGAGCGACCGGATGGCAGCTTTGGACGCGGCGTAGAGCCCGAACGCCGGAACGCCTTCGGACGCGGCGGTGGAGCCGGCGAGGATGATCGACGCGCCGTCGTTCAGCAGCGGCAGCGTCTTCTGCACGGTGAACACCGTGCCGGCCACATTGCGGTCGAAGTTGTCGCGGTAGTGCTGGGGTGTCACATCGGCGAGGGTGGCGAAGTCGCCGCCGCCGGCATTTGCGAAGACGACGTCGAGGCCTGCGCCGTGCTCGGCGATCGCGGCGGCGAGGACGTCGAGCTCCTCGGGCTTGCTGATGTCGCTCTGGACACCGTGCGCGCCGATGGCTGCGGCCGCCTCATCGAGCCGCGTGCGATCACGTCCGGTGATGAACACGTACGCGCCCTCGTCCGCGAGGCGCTTCGCGGTCGCCAGGCCGATGCCCGACGTTCCCCCGGTGACCAGTGCTGTCTTGCCGTCGAGCTGTCCCATGATCGTTGTCCTCACTGTTGTGTGCCGTTCGGCAGTCACAACATAGGTGATGTATCACCTATTCCGCGGCATTCAGCACAGTCCACAGCCGAACGATGCGCTCGTCGACGATCTCCGCGACGTCGAAACCCGACGCCACCGTGGCGTCGTCCGGAGTACGCACCTCCCACGCCAGGAAGCCCAGGCCACGGGTCTGGCGCACCGGGCCGACCTTCACGAAATGCAAGCCTGCCAGCTTTTCCTGCAGCTCAGCCGCCTTGGCATTCAACTGGTCGCGGCCGACGGTCACGCCGTCATCATCGACCCACGTGACATCGTCCGAGTAGGTCTCCGCGATCGCGGCGACACGGAGCCGTGGATCGCGTTCATCGAACACGGCGAGCAGATTGGCTTCCATCAAGCGGGTGATGACTTCACTCATGACGCTCCATATAGGTGATTTATCACCTAATTCTAGCCCGGCGCGGGCGGGAGCGAGCTGTGGTGATCGAGGTTGACGTGAATGTGCTCCAGTGCCGCGGTGAACGGTCCGAGCAGGTTCTCCGGCAGCGGGTCGAAGAACAGACTGCGCACGAGGTCGACGTGCCCGGGTGCGGCCTCGGCGATCGTCCGCCGGCCGTCGGCGGTCAGCACGACATTGGTGGTGCGGCCGTCCGCGGTGCTCGGTCGGCGCTCGGTCAAGCCGCGTTCTTCCATGCGACGCAATTGGTGCGAGAGCCGGCTGCGTTCCCAGCCGATCTGCGCGGCCAGGTCACTGACACGCAGGCCGCCGCCGTTGTCGCCGCTGAGCGCGACCAGCACGTCGTAGTCAGCGAGCGAGAGCCCCGAGTCGGCTTGCAGCTGCCGGTTCATCTCGTAGTTCATCCGAAGCTGTACCCGCATGTAGGCCACCCAGGCTCGCTGCTGCTTCGGCGTCAGCCAGCCCCGCTCGGGAGTCGGCTCCCCTGCCTTTCTCGGCGTCACGGTCGCCAGTATGACGGCCGGACACGACCCGACTACGCAACAGCGAGCGTGGCCCCCCCCAACGGCAGCCACGCCCGCCTTGTTGATGGCTCAGTAGGCCATGAAGAGAATCATCTCGCGGTCGTACTCCCGACCGGGGTGTTGCTCGGCGAGGTGGGCCTGGGCCTTCTCGACCAGATCGTCCTCGTCACTGCCGGAAATCGCCTCGCCGCAGGGGCAATTCAAGTGTGTCTTAGCCATACACATCACCTTCCCATACGCATGATGGTCGGTATGGAGATTTACGACGTCATGCGCACGACCGGCGCTGTCCGCAAGTTCAGCGGCGAGCCCCTGCCCGACGATGTGCTCGAACGCATCCTCGACAACGCGCGCTTCGCCCCGAGTGGCGGCAACCGGCAGGGCGCGCGGGTGATCGCGGTCCGTGACGTCGAAACCCGCAAGAAGCTGGGCGAGCTGTCCAAGCCCGGCGCCCGGCAGTACATCGCGCAGATCGCCGCCGGCGAAGGACCGTGGAACCCGTTGCAGCCCTGCGGGGTTGATCCCGCGGTCGTGGAGGCGACCCCGGTACCCGATGGCATGGTCACCGGGACGCTGCTGGGCGCCGAAGTCGTGCTCGTGGTGTGCCTGGACCTCGGCGTGGCAGCGGCGTTCGATCAGCACCTGGATCGCATCGGTGTGATCAGCGGCGCGTCGATCTACCCGTTCGTCTGGAACATCCTGCTGGCCGCCCGCAACGAAGGCTACGGCGGCGTGCTGACGACCATGGTGGTCGCGCAGGAGCCCAAGGTGCGCGAGCTGCTCGGCATCCCGGACAACTACGCCGTCGCGTGCATGCTGCCCCTGGGCAAGCCCGTCAAGCAGGTGACGAAGCTGACCCGGCGTCCGGTTTCGGAGTTCACCACCCGCGAGCGGTTCGACGGTCCGCCGCTCTGACCGCGTCGAGCGTGGGGCTTGACGAGGGGAATCGCGACAATCTCCTCGTCATCCCCCACGCTTGAATCAACACTCAGGCCTTGGCGGCCTTCGCCGCTGCTTTCATCTGCTTCTTGTAGGCGCGAACCTGATCCAGTGAGCCCTTGTCGACGACGTCGGCGACGGACATGTGCGTGCCCTGCTTGCCGTAGTCGCCCGCCGCGGCGCGCCAGCCCTCGGGTGTGACGCCGTACTGCTTGCCGAGCAGCGCCAGGAAGATCTTGGCCTTCTGCTCGCCGAAGCCGGGCAGTGCCTTGAGCCGGCGCAGCACCTCTTTACCGTCGGGGTTGCCGGTGGTCCACAGGGCCGCGGCGTTGCCGTCGTACTCGTCGACGATCACCTGCGACAGCGCCTGCACGCGCTTGGCCATGGAACCCGGAAACCGGTGTACCGCAGGGGTTTGCGCGAACAGCTCGGCGAACTTGTCGGGGTTGTACTCGGCGATCTCGCGCGCGTCGAGCGAGCCCATCCGGTCCTCGAGCTTCTTCGGTCCGGCGAACGCCACTTCCATCGGAATCTGCTGATCCAGGAGCATCCCGACCAGCAGTGCGAACGGGTTGGACTCGAGCAGTGCGTCGGCGGACGGCTCCTGAACCAGCTGCAGCTTCGACATCACGTCAGTTTAGGACGCCCCCGCGCGGACTTCGATTACGACGGTTCTAGTTTCTGCCTGCGCGCAATATGCGAACGTGTAAGCCGATATCCGGTGGACATGCCTGTAGGGGGACGGACATGAGACGTACAGTCGCGGCACTTTTCGCGGCCATCGCGGCCGCGGTGGCGCTGGCCGGCGCGGCCAGCGCCATACCGGACCAGGGCACGCCGGAATTCGACCAATACCTGCAGGGCCTGGAGCGCAACGGCTACAACCTGAACCCCGATACCGCCTGGCGCGTGGCGCACCAGGCGTGCATCGGCGGCATCCCCGGTTACATCAATCTGGAACTGGCCGCACAGGGCGTCATCGGGCCCGGTGCGCAGCAGCGCGTGATGGACGTGGCCCGCAAGTACGCCTGCCCGGTTCAGTAGGCGTACTCAGACGTTGGCCAGCAGGCCTTTGAGTTCGGCGCGGCCGTCCTCGTCGAGAGGCAACAGCGGCGGGCGCGGGTCACCGGCATTGCGCCCCAGCAGATCCAGCCCGGCTTTGACGGTCGTCGGCAGACCACCGGCGACGATGAAGCGCAGCAGCGGCGCGAGATCGTCGTAGATTTCCTGCGCCCGGTCCCGGTCGCCACGTCGCACCGCGTCATACAGCTCGACGCAAGGCTGCGGGCGCAGATTCGGTGCGGCCGTGCACCATCCGGACGCGCCGGCGAGCAGCGCGTCGAGCACCAGTGGGTTGCTTCCGTTGTAGAACGGCAGCGCTCCTTCGGAGAGCTCCTTGATGCGCAGCATCCGGGTGAGGTCACCGGTGGATTCCTTGACCATGCGCACGTTCTCGATGTCGTTGAACATCCGCACCAGCAGTTCCGGAGCCATGTCGATGCCACTGGTGGCGGGGTTGTTGTAGACCATGATCGGCAGGTCGACGGCGGCCGAAATATTGGCGTAGTGCTGGAAAATCTCGCGCTCGTTCAACTTCCAGTACGAGATCGGCAGCACCATGACGGCATCGGCGCCGGCCTGCTGCGCGTACCGCGCGCGGCGAATGGTGTTGGCAGTGGTCAGATCTGAGGCGCCGACGATGACGGGGACGCGGCCGGCGACCGCGGCGACCGTGGTGTCGACGACGGCGTCGAACTCGTCCTCGGTGAGGTACGCCGATTCGCCGGTGCTGCCCAGCGGAGCGATGGCGTGCGCGCCGGTGCTGACGAGTTGCGCGACGACGGCGGCCAGCGTCTCGGTGTCGACATTGTCGCCGTCAGCGGTGAACGGGGTGATCGGGTAGGCGATGATGCCGTGAATCCTGGGTGTCTCGGTCATGGGTCAGGTCCTTTCCGGGGTTGGTCAGTGGTCGAGGGCGTCGGGGTGGCGCACCAGGGCGCGCCGCGCGTAGTAGGCGAAGTTGGCGACACTGCGTTTGGGCGTCAGCGTCCAGTCGTGGGCCTCGCGGGCCAGTCGGTCGGGCAGCGGAGCAATGGTGCCGGCAGCCATGGCGGCCAGTTGGAGCTTGGCGCCGCGCTCGATGAGCATGGCCAGCGAGCAGGCTTCCTCGACGCTGGCCCCGGCGACGACCTGGCCGTGGTGGGCCAGCAGGATCGCCTTCTTGTCCCCCAGCGCGCCGGAGATGATCTCGCCTTCTTCGTTTCCGACGGGCACGCCCGGCCAGTCCTTCAGGAAGGCGCAGTCGTCGTACAGCGGTGCGATGTCCATCTGCGACACGGCCAGCGGGACTTCGAGCATCGACAGCGCCGCGACGTGGAACGGGTGCGTGTGCACGATGCAGTTCACATCCGGCCGGGCGCGGTAGATCCAGGAGTGAAAGCGGTTGGCGGGGTTGGCCATTCCGCCGCCGTCGAGGACATTGAGGTCTTCGTCGACGAGCAGCAGGTTGCCGGCGGTGATCTCGTCGAAGCCGAGCCCGAGCCGCTGCGTGTAGTACGTGCCGGGCTCCTCGGCGCGGGCGGTGATCTGCCCGGCCAGGCCCGAATCGTGCCCCGCGTCGAACAGTGCCCGGCAGGTCAGGGCCAGCTTCTCGCGGACGGTCAGGTCGGACTCCGCGATATGACGGTTCAGCCCGTCTTCGGCGCGCTGCATCAGTTCGCTCTTGGAGTCGTGCATGGTGTCGGTCATCGGAACCTCCCTCAGCCTCGGTGCGTGGCCGCACCTGGATGACACATTGCCGACTGTAGGACACAAAGTGTCATGCAGTCAATGCGGTATCCTCGGTGCCGTGAGTGGCTTGTTGCGAGCGGTGCGCCAGCAACGCGGGATGACGCTGGAGGAACTGGCAGCCGGTACCGGGCTGACCAAGAGCTACCTGTCCAAGGTCGAGCGCGGCCAGAGCGTGCCGTCCATCGCCGCCGCACTGAAAATCTCGCGGACCCTCGATGTCGATGTGGCGCAACTGTTTTCCGACGACCCGGAAGTCAGCACCTTCGCCGTCGAGCGCGCCGCCGACCGCGGCACCGCCCGCAATCACGCGATCGCCGCGGGCATGCTCGGCAAGGCCATGTCGCCGTTCGTCGTGCGCCCGGGCCGCCAGTTCGCCGCCCATGCCCACCCGACGCATCCCGGCCAGGAGTTCGTGTTCGTCCACTCCGGAACCATCGAACTCAACTACGACGGCCGCCTCGTGGAACTGTCCGCGGGCGACTGTGCCTATTTCGACGCCGCTACGCAGCACAAGCTCCGTCAGGTCGGCGACGATACCGCCGAGGTGATCGTCGTGACATCGCCCGCGCCGCCGCGCACGGTCCGATGAGCGCCGCGGAATGCCAGCGGGTCCCGCGCGTGTTGCCCTACCCGTGCTCCAGACTCGAACCGTGACCTCGCGCCTCGGCTTCCCGCTGCTCGCCTACGCCTTCGCCGCCATCATGTTGGGCACCACGCTGCCGACGCCGATCTACGCGCTGTACGCCCACGAACTGCACTTCGCGGTCCTGACGACGACGGTCATCTTCTCGGCCTACGCCATCGGCGTGCTCGCGGCGCTGCTGTTGTTCGGCCGCTGGTCCGACGCCGTCGGCCGGCGGCCGGTGCTGATCGCGGGTGCGGTCGCCGCCATCGCGAGCGCCGTCGTCTTCCTCTATGCCGACAGCGTGCCGTTGCTGCTGGTGGGACGCCTGCTGTCGGGGTTGTCGGCGGGCATCTTCACCGGTACCGCGACGGCCGCCGTCGTCGAGTCCGTGCCGGAGGAGCGGCGCGAGCAGGCCGCGGCCGGCGCCACCATCGCCAACATCGGCGGACTGGGCGCCGGACCCGTCGTGGCCGGCCTGCTGGTGCAGTACGCACCGCACCCGTTGCAGCTGCCGTTCGTCGTCCACATCGTGCTGGCCGTTCTGGCCATCGCCGCGGTGTGGCTGGTCCCCGAGACCTCGAGCCGGGCCGGCCGGATCGGTTTCCAGCGACTGTCGGTCCCCGCCGAGGTCCGCGCCACGTTCGTCCTCGCTGCCACCGCCGCCTTCGCCGGATTCGCCGTGATGGGCCTGTTCACGGCGGTGGCGCCGTCGTTCGTCAGCAGCGTCATCGGCATCGACAACCACGCCGTCGGCGGTGCCGTCGCGGCATCGATCTTCGCCGCCTCCGCCGCCGCGCAATTGGCCGGCCGCCGCCTGCATCCGCCGCGGGCCGTCGCGCTGGGCTGCGCGATCCTCGTGGCAGGGATGGCGATTCTGGCTGTGGCCCTGCAATTTTCATCGCTGGCGGGTCTGCTGGTCGCCGCTGTCGTGGCCGGCATCGGGCAGGGCATCAGCTTCAGCCGCGGCTTGGCAGCCGTCGTGGAAGGCACCGCGACCGAGCGTCGCGCCGAAGTCAGCTCGACGTACTTCGTGGTGGCCTATGTGGCCATCTCGTTGCCGGTCGTCAGCCTCGGTTTCGCCGCGCAGCGGTGGGGTCTGCAGGCGGCCGGGGTCAGCTTCGCCGTCATCATCGCGGTCCTGGCGGCTGTCTGTCTGGCTGCCGTTCTCTGGCAGGAACGCCGCAGGTCAGCCTGATTTGAGTAGCAATACCTAGGGGTCGCGCCCTTACGTTCGAAGGCATGACCACCCGCGTCTTCCCTTCTGCGGCCGAGATCGCGCAGCGCACCCCCGCCGACCGTGACCGCGCCATCGACGTCATCCGCATCGTGTCGCTGGTCGGCGTCGTCGCCGGGCACACGATCATGGCGACCAGCATCATCGACGACGCGGTCTTCCGCTGGGGCAACCTGCTGACCACGTCCGTGGTGTTCCAGGCGCTGACCTGGGTGTTCCAAATCATGCCGCTGTTCTTCTTCGCCGGCGTCGCGGCCTCGGTCGGCTCGTACGGGAGCGGGACGAGCTGGGGTGGATGGCTGCTCAAGCGCTGCACCCGGCTGTACCGACCGGTGTTCTACTACCTGGCCTTCTGGGCCGCGGCGTTGCTGATCCTCAAGCCACTGCTGCCGATCCACGTCTACGAACCCGTCGCCGGCATCAGCACGCAGCTGTTGTGGTTCCTGGGCGCCTATGTGCTGGTGCTGGCCGCGGTGCCGCTGCTGGCGCGCATCACGACGTCCGGCGGGCTCATCGCTTCCGTGGCGGGCACCTACGCCCTCGTCGCGCTCGTCGACACCATCCGCATCAACGACCACTCCTGGGCTGCGTTGGGCTATCTGAACTTCGTGGTGTGGCTCATCCCCGGCATGCTCGGGGTGGCGTATCGCCGCGGGCTGCTGACCACCACGGCCGCCCTGCGCGTCGGCATCGGGATGCTCGCGGTCAACGTGGCGCTGGTCTGGATCGGCCCGTATGAGCTGAGCCTCGTCGGCATCGAGACGCAGCACATCAAGAACATGACGCCGCCGTCGCTACTGCTCGCCGGTCACGCAATCATGATGTGTGCGTTCGCGATTGCGGCCGCCCCCGCCATCAGCCGCTGGGCTGCCCGGCCGCAGGTGTGGCGGCTCGCGGTGATCGGCAACACCGGCGCCATGACGCTGTACCTGTGGCACATGCCCGCCCTGCTCGGCATGCACCTGGCCTTCGACTTCGCGGGCCTGCCCCGCTACCCCGGCCAGCCGCATTTCCTGGTCCTGAGCGTCTACCAGATGACGATCATGACGGCGCTGGTCGCCGGGCTGTTCCTGCTCCTGCGCCCGCTGGAGAACAACCCGTTGCCGCTGTGGGACGGCGGCCGGGTCGCGGCACCGGGTTGGCGCAGCGCGATCGTCGGCACCCTGTTGGTCGTCGCCGGCGCCGCCACCCTGGCGTCAGTCGGCTGGGGCCTGAAAGACACCGGCCTGCAGTGTGTTTCGGTGATGCTCGTGACCCTCATCGGGGCCCGCGCGTTGGCGCGGGATTAACCGCTCTTGCGGCGGAATTCGCGGCGGCCACCGCCGACCGCGCCGTGCGACTTGGATTGCTTGGCCCCGCCGTCCTGGTGGGCAGTGCCGCCGGCAGAGCCGGCCTTCTTACGCTCGAGCGCCTCGCGGAACTTGCGCTTGGTCTCGTCGGACGATGCTGAACCTTCGGCGGAGTTCTCGGCCATGCACGCAGACTAGCGCGTTCAGCGCACGCCCGGAGGCAGCCCGTACAAGTGAGTGATGGGCATGGTGAGCAGGACCCGGCGGTCGGCCACCATCGCCCGGCGATAGTCGTCCCAGTCCGGGTGCTCGCCGGAGATGTTGCGGTACAAGGCAATCAGACCTTCTACCGTGTCGTCATCGGGTGCCGCGGCAGGCGGACTCAGCACCGCGTTCCCCTCGGCCACCGCGTACGCCCACCCGTCGTCGGAGCGGACGTAGATCGAGGCCCGGGCGTCGCGCCGCAGATTGCGCGTCTTGGCCCGGGGCTCGGTGACCGACACCCCGATGGTGACGGCCCGTGGATCGAAGTAATAGGACACGTTGGACAACTGCGGGCGACCGTCGCGCTTGATGGTGGCCAGCACGCCCAGCGAATTGTCACTGATCAGCGCGAGCAGCTTGTCTTCGAAGACCTGACGGGTCATGGCTCCCAGCGTACGGGGCAACTGCCTACCATTGGGTGTCATGACGGAGTTGGGATGACGCGCTACGCGGTGTTTCTGCGCGGCGTCAACGTGGGCGGCGTGAACCTGAAGATGGCCGAGGTCGCCGCCGCCTTCCGCGAGGCCGGCTTCGATGACGTCAAGACGCTGCTCGCCAGTGGCAACGTGGTGCTGTCCAGCTCGGCCAAGGCTGCGACGGTACGTACGAAAGCCGAAGCGGCGCTGCGGGAATCGTTCGGGTACGACGCCTGGGTGCTGGTGTACCCCATCACGGAGCTCCGGACCATCTCGGCGGACTACCCATTCGAGCGTGAGGTCGAAGGGCGCCATTCGTACATCACGTTCGTCAGCGATCCGGACGTGCTCGACGAACTCGCGGCGCTCGAACCGGTGGGCGACGAATCGATCAGCCGCGGTCACGGCGTCCTGTACTGGCAGGTGGCTCGCGGCGACACCCTGAGCAGCGCGATCAGCAAGACCATGGGCAAGAAGCGCTACAAGTCGTCGACCACCACGCGAAACCTGCGGACGGTCGAGAAGGTCCTGGCTGCGGGCGAATAGCTCAACCCGGCCAAACGTGCTGACAGACGGCGAAAGTGAACCGGGTCCGGCACTATGACCGGATGATTCCGCTCTCCTGGACGCCGGTCGGACCGGACGCCGCCGTCGTCGGCCCCGATGAACGGCTCAGCTGGCCCCGCACCATCGGTATCGGTGCCCAGCACGTGGTGGCGATGTTCGGCGCCACGTTCCTGGTGCCGGTGCTGACCGGTTTCCCGCCGGCCACGACGCTGTTGTTCTCCGGCGTCGGCACGATCGCGTTCCTGCTCATCACCGGAAATCGGCTGCCGAGCTATCTCGGGTCGAGCTTCTCGGTAATCGCACCGGTCACCGCCGCGGTCGCCGCGCACGGAACCGGCAGCGCGCTGGGCGGCCTGATCGCCGTGGGCCTGCTGCTGATCCTGGTCGGCGGGGTGGTGCATCTGGTCGGCACGCACTGGCTCGATGTGACGCTGCCGCCGGTCGTGACCGGTGCGATCGTCGCCCTGATCGGTTTCAACCTGGCACCGGCGGCGAAGAACAACTTTGAGAAGGGGCCGCTGGTCGGGCTGGTGACGCTGGTGCTGTTGGTCGCGACCCTGGCGTTCTTCCGTGGCATCATCGGCCGGCTGGCGATCTTCCTGGCCGTGGTGGTCGGCTACCTGCTGGCACTGGCTCTCGGCGAGGTGAACACCGCGGCCATCGCCGCCGCCCCGTGGATCGGGCTGCCCGAATTCCACGGGCCGTCGTTCAGCCTGGCGGTCCTGCCGATGTTCTTGCCGGCGGTGATCGCGCTGATCGCCGAGAACATCGGGCACGTGAAATCAGTGGGCCAGATGACCGGGAAGGATCTGGATCCACTGATGGGCCGGGCGTTGGCGGCCGACGGCGTGGCCACCGTGCTGGCCGGTGCGGGCGGCGGTTCGGCCACCACCACGTACGCCGAGAACATCGGCGTGATGGCGGCGACCCGCATCTATTCGACGGCCGCGTATTGGGTCGCTGCTGCCGTGGCCGTCGCACTGTCGTTGTGTCCCAAGGTCGGTGCGGCCATCTCGGCCATTCCGCCGGGCGTGCTGGGCGGGGCGACGATCGTGCTCTACGGTCTGGTCGGCATCCTCGGGGTGCGGATCTGGCTGACCAACCACGTGGATTTCTCGCAGCCGATCAACCAGATGACCGCCGCCATCCCGCTGATCATCGGCATCGCCGACTTCACCTGGCAGGCCGGACCGTTGACGTTCACCGGCATCGCGCTCGGTTCCGTTGCGGCGCTGGTGATCTACCACGGCATGCGCGGGCTGACCGCCCTGCGCGGCACGACCAGTCAGCCGGCCCAGACGTCCTCGACGTAGCGGTCGGTGCTGACCAGTCCGGCGAGCCAGGCGCGGGCTGCCTCGTCGTCGGCGCCGGTCTTGCTGCGGTAGATGTCCTGGAACGCGGCGCGCACGGCGGGCGCCATCCGGGCACCGTCGCCGCACACGTAGACGTGGGTGTCGTTGTCCGGGTTTCCGAGCATGTCCCAGACTTCGTCGGCGTCCGCGGCGATCCGGTCCTGCACGTACTTGACCTCATCACCGGCCCGCGAGAACGCCGGACGCATCCGCACGACGCCGAGACGTTCGGCGTCCTCGGCCTCGTGGCGGAACAGGTAGTCCACGTCGGGGTGCCGCACGCCGAAGAAACACAGCGCGGCGGTGAACGGCTCCCCTGCTTCCAATGCGCCCAGCCGGTCTCCGATGAAGCCCCGGAACGGGGCCACACCCGTCCCGGCGCTGACCAGGATGACGTTGCGGGTCGGATCGGCGCCCGCCCGGAAGGCCTGCCGAGCCGGGTCGACCCGCATCCGAATCTGCTGTCCCGGCACAGCATCCGCGAGGTAGCTGGATGAGACGCCGCGGAAGACACCGGAGCCGGACCGGGCCGGCCCTTCCAGCACCCCCACGACCAGTTCGACTTCCCGGACGCGGCGGCGCGACGAGGTGGCGATCGAATAGTGCCGCGGGGACATCGGTTCGAAGAGCTCCAACAACTCTTGGCGGCTCAGCTTGGTGGCCGGGAACTCCGCCAGGCAGTCGGTGATGCTCAGTGCGCGGGCCTCGGGGTCGTCGGCCAGGGCGGTCAGCGCGGCCCGTTCCGGCGGACACGGGTTGGCGGCCGCGAGCCGTAGCAGCTGACTGCGGGTCGCCGGCTTGCGCAGTTCCAGGAAGTGCGTAAGCAGTTGGCGCACAGTGACTTCCCGGTCGATCGGGATGGCCCGCCGGGTACTGCGCCGTGGATTGATCGAGATGCGACGGTCGAGGCGCAGGTCCAGCAGTTCACCGACCTCGTCGACCAGGGCGGGGCTGTTGTCCGGCAATACGGTCAGGTGGTCGCCGGTCTGATAGTCGACGCCGTCGGGCAGCGCGATCCGGATGAGCCGCTTGTCCTGCCCGAACTCGGAGCCCGTGTCCACCAACGGAATGTTGTCCAACACCGTCGCCGGTTGCACTTGATGGCGGGCATCGATCGCGGCGGTAACCGGCCCGTCGATGGCGCGCAGATCGTAGAGCGGCTCATCGGCCACGGGCTCATCGGCGGCGACGGCGCCGAAGACACCGCCGAGCGCATTCCACAGTGCCACCGAGAAATCCTCGACCACACCAGCGAAGTCGCCCGAGGTGTCGGCTTCGGCCATCGGAAGCAGTTGTGTGGCACCGAGTTCCACGAGCCGGGCGTCGATGCGCCGCGGTATCGCCAGGTATGTCTCGGCCCAGTTCCGGTCTCCGACACCGAGTACCGCGTACGGCACTGCCGGTACTTGATCCGCCGACCCGTCCAGCCAGTCCACGAACGTCCGGGCATCGTCGGTCGGCATCCCGTTGTACGACGCGGCGACGATCACCACCGCCCCCTGGTCCGGCAGTGCCGCGGTTGCGGAATCCAGTGCGGCGACGGTCGTTTCGTAGCCGAGGTCGACGGCCTCGTCACCGAGTTGCTGCGCCAACGACCGGCAGTTTCCGAGGTTCGAACCATGCAGCACAAGCAGTTTCGTGCCCGGCGGCACGGTCACGCGGGATTGTGTCACCGGCGCGGCAGCGACGGCCGCCGGAGCTTGGCGGCGCTCCTCCGGGGTGCGGCGGATGAGTTCGACGTAGAACCCCTCCGGCTTGCGCAACACATCACTGTGGGTACGCAGCGTGTAGTGCCCGACGTCGACGAACCGGTAGCGGTGCACCAGAGTGGCGATCGCCATGGTCGCTTCGTGCAGCGCGAACTGGCGGCCGATGCACGACCGCGCACCGGTGCCGAACGGCTTGAACAGGTTGACCGGCCGCTGCCCCGCCCGGTCTGGCGCGAACCGGTCCGGATCGAAGATCTCGACGTTGTCGCCCCACTCCGGTTGCCGATGCAGTGACGACGTTAGCACCGTCACGGCTTCACCCTGGCGCACCGGGTACTTGCCACCGATGACGGTGTCCGACAAGGCCATTCGATCGAATTCCCGCACCGGCGGGGACAGGCGCAGCGCCTCGTCGATGATCTGGCGGATGTAGGTGAGCTTGCCGATCTCGTCGAACGCCGGCACGTGGTCGTCGTCGGGGCCGAACACCGCGTCCGCCTCGGCCTGCGCGCGGTGCAGCACCGCCGGGTTCTTGACGATGCTGTACAAGGCCGTCGGCATCAGTATCGACGTCGTGTCCTGGCCGGCAACCAGGAACGTGGCGATCTGATTGCGAATGCTGTCGTCGTCGAGGATCGGTGTCCCGTCGGGACCGGGCTGCAGCATCAGGGCCAAGAGATCGTCGAGATCCACTTCGCCCGCGCGGTGCTGCGCGATCAGGTCCGCGATGAAGCTGAACAGCTTCCCGCGCTCGGTCTCGAACACCGCCTGGTCGGCGCCCGGTCCGAGCAGTATCTGGTTCAGGGTGGCTGCGAAACTCGCTGGGATGTCGGCGAGTCCGTCGTGCTGATAGGAGTCGAACCGGGCCCCGAAACCAGCCAGACCGACGGTGTCCATGGCCAGCTTCGCCAGATCACCGGCCACGTCCACCGTCCGCGTGCCGACCGCCGCGTCCCACTGTGCGATCAGTTGCCGGTTGATGTCGAGCATGGCGGGGTGATAGCTGCGCAGCCCGCTGAAGCTGAAGCCGGGGATCAGGACGTCGTGAGCTTCCTGCCAGCCCTCCTCGCCGGGGTACGCGGTGAACAGCCCGTTGCCGACCACCGGGCGGAACCTGGCCAACCGGCCCGTGAGTGCTTTGCTGAACCGGCTCTCATCGCAGAGTTCGTCGACCAGTGCCAGCGAGCAGGCATAGAGGCGGCGGCCGGGCCCGAGGTCGGCGTAGAACAGTGGGCCGTACTGCTCGGTGAGCAAGTCCAGCGGCAACGAATAAGGCCGCCCGGGCACTGGCCCGGGCGGCAACTCGACACCGACAGCTGAAGGGACACCGGGAATCTCGGGCGGCACCGCTGGCGAGAAGCTCTCCATTCACGCCAGTGTAAACGGCCGCCCTGAGAGCAGATCAGGAAACCGGCGCGAACGCTTGAACTTCTGCGCGACGGGCGGCGGCGAACCGCAGGTTCGGATCCGTGACCGCGCCGTGCCGCAGCACCTCGCGGTCGAAGTTGTAGTTCATCGACATCACCCAGGGGCCAGCGGCGCCCTGCCGCGGCAGCGTGTCCGCGACCCGCTGCACGTATCCCGCCGCGAAGTCCAGCAGCGGCTTGGTTTCCATGCCCGCATCGTCGAACTCCGGCCGGACGCTGTCGAATCCGCGTTCGTCCATGTGGCTCAGCAGTCGGCAGAAGTGCTCGCACAGCAAGCCGACCTTGAGCGTCCACGACGAGTTGGTGTAGCCGAAAGCGAAGGCGAAGTTCGGCACACCCGACAGCATGATGCCCTTGTAGGCGACGGTTTCCGAGAGGTCCACCGCCTGACCGTCGACGGTCAGCGTCATCCCGCCGAACAGCTGGACGTTCAAACCGGTTGCGGTGACGATGATGTCGGCATCCAGGTGCTGCCCGGATTCCAGTTCGATGCCGGTCTCGGTGAAGGTCGCGATCCGGTCGGTGACCACCGCGGCCTTGCTGCTGCCGATCGCCTTGAACAGGTCGGCGTCGGGCACCGTGCACAGGCGCTGGTCCCACGGCTTGTAGTCGGGGCTGAAATGGGTGTCGACGGGATAGCCCGCGGGCAGCTCGCGGGCGTTGGTCCAGCGAATCAACCGCCGGGCGGCGGCCGGGTACTTCTGGCAGAAGGTGTAGACGGCGCGCTGCCGGATGACGTTCTTGCGCCGGGCCAGCGCGTAGCCGCGGTCGGCGCCGAGTACGCGACCGGCCACGTTGGCGAACGCGTCTTTGGACGGCACCGGAAGGATGTACGTCGGCGACCGCTGCAGCATGGTGACGTGCGCGGCCTTGGCCGCCATCGACGGCACCAGCGTCACCGCGGTCGCCCCGCTGCCGATGATGACGACCTTCTTGCCGGTGTAGTCGAGGTCCTCGGGCCAGTGCTGCGGGTGCACGACCTGGCCGCCGAAGCGGTCGCGGCCCGGGAACTGCGGGGTGAAGCCCTGGTCGTAGCGGTAGTAGCCGCCGGCACAGAAGAGCCAGTTGGCGGAGATTTGCACCAGTTCGTCGGTGTCGGTCCGCTCGACGTCGACCAGCCACCGGGCGGTGCCGCTGTCCCACGCAGCCCCGAGCACCTTGTGGTGGAACCGGATGTTGCGGTCGATGTTGTTCTCGCGCACCGTCTCTCGTAGGTAGGCGAGGATCTTGTCGGCGGAGGCGATGGCGTCCTCGTCGCGCCACGGCTTGAACTCGTATCCGAAGGTGTGCAGGTCGGAGTCGGATCGAATGCCGGGGTACCGGAACAAATCCCAGGTGCCGCCGGTCGCGCCGCGGGATTCCAGGATCGCGTACGACCGTCCGGGATGCTCCTGTTGCAGGTAGTAGGCGGCACCGATGCCGGAGATGCCGGCGCCGACGATCAGGACGTCGACCTGGGTTGTGTTGGCGGTGTGCTCCATTGCGAACTCCCTGTTGGCGGTGATGGGGTTGGCCATAATGGTGGCGCGCGACGAGCCCCCGGCTGAAGGTCAAAACGTCTCAACTTTGGCTGCTTGCGGTGCAAAATGCACCACACGCGATACGCTCACCCCATGGACGGCGCCCAGCCATCACCGCAGGTACGCGACCTGATCCGGCAGTGCGCGCAGGTCGTCGTCAACGCCCCCGCGGAATGGCTCGAGGAACTCGACCGCGCCGTGCTGGGCGCCAACCCGGCCATCGCCTCCGACCCCGAACTGGCCGCCGCCGTCAGCCGGAGCAACCGTTCGAACCTGTTGTTCTGGGGTGCGGCCAACGTGCGCGATCCCGGCGCACCGGTACCAGCCAACGCCGGCACCGAACCCATGAGCGTCGCCCGGGAAATGGTCCGGCGCGGCGTCGACTCGTACACCTTGGACGCTTACCGGGTCGGTGAGGGCGTGGCGTGGCGGCGCTTGATGGACATCGCCTTCGAGCTGACCTCCGACCTCGCGGACCTGCATGCGCTGCTCGACGTCTGCTCACAGTCGATCAGCGATTTCATCGAGGCCACCCTGGCAGCCATCGCCGCCCAGATCGAACTCGAGCGCGACGAACTCACGCGCGGCAGCCACGCCGAGCGGCGCGCCACCGTGGCACTGCTCCTGGAGGGCGCCCCGATCCCCCGTCCGCGCGCCGAAAGCCGCCTCGGATACGGCCTCGGCGGCACCCATACCGCGGCCGTCATCTGGACCGACAACCCGGATGGTGACCTGTCTCAATTGGACCGTGCCGCTGAAACTTTCGGGCGTGCCGCCGGTAGCCGCCCGCTCACGGTGCTGGCCAGTAGCGCCACCCGGTGGGTGTGGGCACCCGGCGCGGTCGACGTCGACGCGGTGGCCTCAGCCGCCGGAGCCGAAGTGCGCGTCGCGATCGGTTCCACCGGCACCGGGGTCGACGGGTTCCGGCGCAGCCACTTCGACGCCATCACCACCCAGCAGATGATGGCGCGCCTGCACTCACCGCAGCAGATCGCCGAATACACCGATATCGAACTCGTGGCGCTGCTCACCGCGGACGCCGACCGTGCGGCGGTATTCGTCAAACGGGTTCTCGGCGAACTGGAAGCCGCGAGCCCGGAATTGCGGTCCGCGGTGCGCGCGTTCGTCCATGAGCAGTGCAACGTGTCCCGTGCCGCGGCCAAGCTCTTCACGCATCGCAACACCTTGCTGCGCCGGCTGGCCCGTGCCGACGAACTGCTGCCGCGCCCCCTCGCCGACAACAGCGTCGAAGTCGGCGTCGCGCTCGACGTGTTGCACTGGCGCGGTTGAGGTTTCACCGCCGGAAATAACCACTCGGTTTTGTCGCCCGGCGCTGTTACCGTTGATTCCGTGGCTTTTCTGCATGACGACCAGCTCGCCGAGGTGTCTTCGACGCCGACGGCGGCTTTGTCGTACGCAGACACCGCCGGCTCCATAGCCCGGCACGAATCGAGTGAGCAGAGCAGCGTTTTCTGGCAGCCCATGCGCTTCCCGTCGTCCCGCCGTACTTCCGCCGCGCATGCCGGCGTGCGCGGCGGCCGGAAGCTCGGGCCAGAAGACAACTCTCACAAATTCCACAGCATTGCAGTTTTCCCTGGCAGGAACGTCGCCTGACGTTCCTGTAGTTCCTTGCACCCAATTGCGTTGCACAGCAACATATTTCGTGTACATATTCGCTCGACAACTCCCGCGTCGATGCGCATCATTGATCACACGCCGGATCGATCCGGACATGCAGTGCGGTACGAATCAGACTGCGCGGTAGGACCTTTGAGAACTTCATAGTGTTGGCATCTGCGCTCGTGGCGAAAACTACGGCAGACGCGCCCGGCTCAAACCCGGGTGCCGGTAGCCCCGGCGTGCAGGTTCAAATCCTGCCGAGCGCACTCATGCCCCGCTGGCCCAACTGGAAGAGGCACTGGATTTAGGTTCCAGGTGTTGGGGGTTCGACTCCCTCGCGGGGCACAGGCGCCGTTAGCTGAGCTGGGATAGCACCAGACTCTTAATCTGGAGACGGGGGATCGAAACCCTCACGGCGCACAGCACATTCATCACTGCCGGTGAGGTGTAACTGATCAGAAGGGAGGCACGCGGTATGACGCATTTTCGACAACACCAGGCCAGTCACCGGGCCGTGGCGGTGTACAACGCCGACTACCGCGTGCTGACCCACGTGAGCTGGCAGGAGGCGGTCCGGTTGCTGCTGCGGGGTTCGGTCTACGTGATCGAACGCCACAGTCCGGCCGTGCACATACACAGCCCGTCGACTGTCATCGAGCTGCCCGCATCCGTCGCGCTGCATCAGTACGTCCACGTGCCGTACCGGCCGCACAACCGGGTCACCCGTGACGGGGTCCTGGCTCGCGACGGCTACACCTGCGGCTATTGCGGTGGCCATGGCGACACGGTGGATCACATCGAGCCGGTGTCGCGAGGTGGCCAGGACACCTGGCTGAACCTCATCACCGCCTGCGCGCCGTGCAACGGCCGCAAGAGTGACCGCACGCCGGAGGAAGCCGGGATGCGATTGCTCTGGGAGCCCTACGAACCCCGCGATCGGGATCGCTACCGGGTCCCCGAATTGGTTTGAAACCCGTCGGGCGGGGCGGGAGGTCCGTCGCCTCTCGCCCCGCCACGACGAAACACGTTGCCCCGTAGCTCAACTGGCAGAGCAGCTCCCTGTTACGGAGTAGGTTGCAGGTCCGACTCCTGCCGGGGTAGCCAAGCGTGCGCGGCGACGCGGGAGTGTCGCACCTGGCTGTAAACCAGAGGCCTTCAGGCACAGGGGGTTCGAATCCCTCCGCACGCACCGATGACCCGTGGTGTAACCGGTAGCACTGCTGATTTTGGTTCAGCTGGTTCAGGTTCGAATCCTGGCGGGTCAACTTCAGGAAGACAGCGCGCCGTGGTGGCGCATCCCGTTTCGAAAACGGGCGCGGGGTGAAGCCCTGGGGTTCGACTCCTCTGTCTTCCGCTGTGTGCGATGCCGAAGCGGTCGAGGCCCCAGGTTGTGAGCTTGGGCGAAGCGGGTTCGAGTCCCGTCGCACACCCCAACTTCGACAACGCCGCGGATTGCAGTCACCCACTGACTGCAATCCGCGGCGCTAACCCAAGGTCCGGTAGCTCATCTGGTGAGAGCGTCGCCCTGATACGGCGGAGGCAGGTGGTTCAAGCCCATCCCGGACAACCACGGAGGCGTGGCAGAACGGTAATGCAGCGGCTTGCTAAGCCGTGGCCGCTGTCCAGCGGTTGTGGGTTCGACTCCCGCCGCCTCCGCCAAATGCCCCTGTAGCTCAACGGAAGAGCACCTGCTTTCGACGCAGATGGCTGGGAGTTCGAATCTCTCCAGGGGCGCGGATGCGCAGGTAGCGCGCACCCACGGGAAGCCCCGCAGCGGCTAGGAACTGGCGCGCGAATGTGCACACAGCTCGCCGGATCCGCGAAACGGGCGCTCTGCTCGCACACTCGCGAAGCACCCCGCCCTACTCGAACGCCGCGTCCAGGTACCGCAGCGCGTCGGCTTTCAGCACGCCCAATGCCCGGGCGGTGTCGGCGAAGGCATTGGCCGCGTCCACCATCGCTGCGGCAGCCGGGTCGGCAGCAGCCACGAAAGTCCCAGACCTCCCCCGGGTTTCGAGAACGCCGGCGGTCTCGAGCTCACGGTAGGCCCGGGCGACGGTATTGGCCGCCATTCCCAGCGTGCCGGCCAGGTCACGGACGGTGGGCAGCCGGGTCCCGGCAGGCAGCCGGCCATCGCGAATGGCGTCGATGATCTGCAGCCGCAGCTGGTCGAACAACGGCCCCGCGTGCGGGTCGAGGCGGACCCACTCACCGAAATCGGTCACCAGCCGAGTATGACCGATGACGAGGTGGCCCAGATCACCCAAGACCCGATAACGTGGTCCAATGCGGGTGACGGTGTTCAGCGGTGCGGGGATGTCCGCCGACAGTGGCGTGCCGACCTTCCGGGACGCCGAGACCGGACTGTGGGCCAACACCGACCCCTACGAGATCTCGAGTTCGGACGCCTGGCGCCGCCACCCCGAGCGGGTGTTCGCCTGGTATCTGTGGCGCCACCACATGATGGGCAGCGTGACCCCGAACGACGGGCACCGGGCCGTGGCCGCGTGGCAGGACTACACCGAGGTCGACATCGTCACCCAGAACATCGACAACCTGCACGAGCGCGCCGGCAGCACACGGGTGCACCACCTGCACGGCAGCCTGTTCCAGTTCCATTGCGACAGTTGCAAAGCCAACTTCGAAGGCACACTGCCGCCGATGCCTGAGCCCGAAATCGCCGTAGAACCGCCGGAGTGCTACTGCGGCGGCCTGGTGCGGCCCAATGTCGTGTGGTTCGGCGAGAACCTGCCCTCCGACGCCTGGAACAACTCGGTCGCAGCGGTCAGCGGGGCCGACCTGGTGATCACCGTCGGCACGTCGTCGGTGGTATACCCGGCGGCGTCCCTACCGGAAGCCGCTGTGCAGCAGGGCATCCCGGTGATCGAGGTGAATCCGAAGCCGACACCGTTCTCCGATCTGGCCACGGTGTCCCTGCGCGAGACGGCGGCCAACGCGCTGCCGACCCTGTTGCAGCGCCTGCCGGAACTGCTGTCGACGATCAAGCAGGCCTGACGGCCCGCCCCAACGCCACCTCCGCCAGCGGCACCCAGCCCGGCAGCATCAGCACGCGACGGGCATCCGAAACCTCGAAACCTGCGCCGACGATGCTCTGCTCGGTCTCCCGATGCGCGTGACAGTTGCCCGAAATCTTCGGCCAGAACGTCGAATCCAGGAATCGCTGCACCCGGCCACGCACCCCGCCGCTGGCGACGTGCTCGAAGTAGCGCAGCTCGCCACCCGGCTTGAGCCGTGAATACACCTGCCGCAGCACACTTTCCGGTTCGTCGACCGAACACAGCACCAGGGAGCACACCACGGCGTCGAAAAGATCGTCACCGTCGAAGTTCTCGACAGTCTCGGTGCGGACCGTCACCGGCACCGGCGCGGTCAGCGCCGCCTTCCGGGCCAGCGGCGCCAGCCGGACCTCCGGCTCGACGGCCACCACCTCGGTCACGGTGTCCGGGTAGAACGCGAAGTTGGTGCCGGTTCCGGCGCCGATTTCCAGCACCCGGCCGCCGAGCCCCGCCAGATTCTCCTGCCGCAGCCTGGTCATGAACTTGCGCTCGCGTGACGACATCGCGATCCACATACGGGCGAAGAACGGATTGTCCACCGAGGTATCGGTCATCGTCAGGAACCTTTCAGTCGCTCGACCAGCTGTTGCGGCGTCGTATCCGGTCCGCCCAGTCCTCTCACCATGCCACCGAGACACGCGGCGCTGAGCACCCGGTCGGCGAACTCCTCGGGATCGCCGAACGGCAGATACGGCCGCGAGATGAACAACGCCGCAAGCCCGTGCGCCACCGTCCACAACCCGAGCGCCGTCGCCGTGACGTCGCCGACGGGATAGCCGCCCTCGTCCATCAGGGCCTGCACCGAATCCCGCATATGCATGAATGCCGCGGTGTTCAGGGCCTGGTCCACGTCGCTGCCGGGATGTCCCTCGGACATCATGGCGATCCGGTAGAGCTCGGGGTTCTGGCGGGCGAAGCGGACGTATGCCAGCCCTTGTGCCCGCA
Source organism: Mycobacterium sp. SMC-13 (assembly GCF_045311035.1). NCBI lineage: Bacteria > Bacillati > Actinomycetota > Actinomycetes > Mycobacteriales > Mycobacteriaceae > Mycobacterium > Mycobacterium sp. SMC-13. The sequence goes on along the minus strand of NZ_JBJIAI010000008.1, from coordinate 31,896 downwards.
ACCGGTCGATCGTCGTCGGCTGTTCGGCGGCCACGTGCTGCATCACGTCGTCCAGTTGCTCGAAGTACCGGCCGCACACCGCGTCCAACAAGGTGTCCTTGTCAGCGAAATGCAGGTAGATCGATGGCGGGGTGACGCCCACCCGCTGCGCGACGGACCGGATGGACACCGCCTTCTCCTGGTTCGATTCCAGGAGAATTTCGGTTGCCGCGTCCAGGATTTCGTCGCGCAGCTGGTCGCCGGACCCGCGCGGCGCACGACGCCGTTTGGCCGCCGTCATCGCGCGCCGCATGCCGACGGCTCGGGCGCCGTTTCACTGATGCCGATGCGTTTGTGCAGCCGGGCCAGCGGCGCCGGCGCCCACCAGTTCCACCGCCCCATCAGGTGCATGAACGCCGGCACCAGCACCGTCCGTACCAGGGTGGCATCCACGAGGACGGCGATGGTCAGGCCGAGCCCGAACATCCGCATGAACGACACTTCCGCGGCGATCAGCGCGCCGAACGAAATCGACATCACGAGCGCCGCCGCGGTGATGACCCGTCCGGTGTGGGCCAGGCCGAGCGCGACGCTCTCGTCGTTGTCCTGTTCGACGAGCCAGAACTCCCGGATGCGGGCGACCAGGAACACCTCGTAGTCCATCGACAGCCCGAACGCGATGCAGAACAGCAGCACCGGCATGTTGGATGCCAGCGTCCCCGTCGCCGTGGTACCGAGCGCGCCGAGGTGACCGTCCTGGAAGATCCAGACCAGCGCACCGAATGCCGCGGTGAGTGAAAGGACATTGAGGACAACGGCTTTCACCGGAAGGACCACGCTGCCGGTGAGCAGGAAAAGCAGCCCGAGTGTGATGACAGCGATGACGGCCAGCACCCACGGCAGCCGGTCGGTGACGGCCTGCACGCTGTCGTGACTGATCTGGGCGACGCCCGCCAACTGCACCAGCCGCCCGTCCGGTCCGCGAACGGCGTGCACCGCATCGAGCTGCGCCTGAGACGCGTCCGAGAACAGCGGCGCGCTGCTGCCGATCGTCAGGAAGGCGCTGCCGTCGACGATCGCCGCGCCGGGACCGGCCGGGCCCACTTTCCGGCCGCCGACGAAAGTGCCAGTGGGCGAGGAGACTTCGGTGACCGCGGCGACGCGCGAGACATCGGCGGCGTACGTATCGAAAGCGGCCGGGCTCAGCCCGGCGGCGTCGGGAATGACGGCGGTGATGTCGGTGGCGGAGTTGTTGGCGAAGTCGTTGCGCAGCTGGTCCCCCAACTGGTGTGCCGACGCCGTGGTCGGTAGTACCCGCTCGTCGGGGAATCCCCACTTCGCGCCGAGGAAGGGCGCGCCCAGGACCAACAGCAGTGCGACGACGGCGAGGCTCGCCGAGACCGAGCGGCGCATCACGGCTTTGGCGGCGCGGTACCAGAACAATTCCTGCACGGGTTTGGGCGTGGTGTCGCGCCGGAACAGGTGCGGCAGGCTGAGGGAATCGAGCCGGTCGCCGAGGAGCCAGATGGCGGCCGGCGTGACGATCACCGCGGCCGCGGCGGCGAATGCGACCGTCGCGATGCCGGCGTACGCGATGGAGGTGAGGAAGTACATCGGGAACATCAGCATCGCGGCCATCGACAGGCCGACCGTCGTCGCCGAGAACAACACGGTGCGGCCCGCGGTGACCATGGTGCGGATCAGCGCCTGGTCCCGCGGCTGGCCCTCGGCCACCTCGTCGCGGTAGCGACTGATGATCAGCAATGTGTAGTCGATGGCGAGGGCGAGCCCGAGCGCGGTGGCGACGTTCAGCGCGAAGACGGACACGTCGGTGAAGAACGTGATGGTCCGCAGCACCGCCAGGGTGCCGGTCATCGCCAATCCGCCCACCAGGATCGGCAACGCCGCGGCGACCAGTCCCCCGAACACCCACACCAGCACCAGGAAGCTGAGCGGTATCGCGATGGACTCCATCAGCAGCAGATCATGTTCTGTCTGGGTGTTGATCTGGGAGTAGATGATCGCCCCGCCACCGGCCTTGACGGTGACGCCGGGCCGGTCGTGGACGACCTGGTCGGCGAGTTCCTGGGCGTACTTCTGCGCGTTGTTCTCGCCGCCGTTCATGCCGGCCACGATCAGCCCGGACTTGCCGTCCTTGCTGATCAATTCCCCGGCCGCGGCCGGCGGCACCGTCCAGGCCGAAGACACGTAGGCGACGTGCGGCGAAGCCTTCAGATGGTCGACGATCTCGCGGGCGGCCGCGGAAGCCGCCGGGCCGTGGACCCCGTCAGGCGCCGTGACGGTAACCAGCATCGGCATGTCGCCCTGGTGGAACTTGGTGGCCAGCAGCCGGCTGGCTTGTGCCGACTCGGACTTCGGATCTTGGAAGCCGCCCGCGGGCAGGGTCTTGACGACCGGGACACCGAAGATCGCCGCGGCGATCAGGACCAGCCCCGCGACGGCCAGAATTCTCTTCGGCGCGGCGATGGCCAGCAGCGCGATGCGGTTCAGCATGCAGTCCCCTTCTGCTAACACCGCTAAGTTATCGTCGATAACTCAGACCTGTCAATGCTCACTCACCCCTGGTCACGAGATTTATTGACGTCTGGTTCACACCGCCCACCAGGCGTTACCGCGGTGACCGTCATCATGTTTGCTACTGGCCAGTGAACTAAGCCGCGACCAGGACCGCTGTCCGCACATCAAGATCACCTGCGACCTTGCGGAATGTGAGCTACCCACGGGTCACTTGGGGGTCGGAGTAGGCCAACCTACCCAGCGGTAAGAATTGCCAACGTTTTCCGAATCGTGACTCAATGATTTCTTAATAGCGACCCATAGCCTCATAGACATGTGGATCGACGACACCAACGCAGATGTCATCAAAGTAGATTTCGATGCCCTGTACCACGGGGACGTCCTGATCGAGGGTGACACGTCCGAGCAGTTCCCCGACCTCGCCGAGGCTGTCTGATTCCGCGGGTTCACCCGCGAGTCTGACGCCGCGCCGAGGCGCGACGCCCGTGCACTGAAATCGCGTGCACGCAGGGACTCGCTGGGGTGATCACCAGCGTCAAAGCCACCGACCAATACGGTCGGTGGCTTTTTGTGTGTCCGGGCTCGGGTCCCGGCTCACCCGACAGCCATCTACAGCCCCAGGTCGCGACCGATGACCTCGCGCATGATCTCGTTCGAGCCCGCCCAGATCTTGGTGACGCGGGCGTCCTTCCAAGCCCGCGCGACCCGGTACTCGTTCATGAAGCCGTAGCCGCCGTGGATCTGGACGCAGTTGTCCAGGATTTCGTTCTGCACCACCGAACTCCAGTACTTGGCTTTCGCCGCGTCGACGGCGGTCAACTGGCCGCTCAGGTGCGCCATCACACAGTTGTCGACATAGGCCTGCGCCACATCGAGTTTGGTGACCATGTCAGCGAGCAGGAACTTGTTCCACTGCAGGGAGCCGATGGCCTGGCCGAACGCCTTGCGCTCCTTGGCGTATTCGACGGTGTCTTCCAGAATCCGCCGGACGTGGGCGAGGTTGGCCACCGCGACGCTGATCCGCTCCTGGGGCAGCAACGTCATCATGTGGATGAAGCCCCGGTCGACCTCACCGATGATCGCCGACTCGTCGACCCGGACGTCTTCGAAGAACAGCTCCGCGGTGTCCGCTTCGGGCTGGCCCACCTTGTCCAGCTTGCGCCCGCGCGTGAACCCCGGCATGCCCGTTTCGACGGCGAACAGCGTGATGCCCTTGGAGCCCTTTTCGGGTGCGGTTCTCGAGGCGACGATCACCATGTCGGCCTGGGTCCCGTTGGTGATGAACGTCTTCGAGCCGTTGATGATGTAACTGGACCCGTCCTTGACCGCGGTGGTCTTCAACGCGGCCAGGTCCGATCCACCGGAGGGCTCGGTCATCCCGATAGCGGTGATCATCTCGCCGGTGCAGAACTTCGGCAGCCACCGCCGCTTCTGTTCCTCGGTGGTCAGCGTGACCAGATATGGTGCGGCGCAGTCGTAATGGATGGTGAACGCCGACGCCGCGGCGGCACTGGACCGCGAAAGCTCTTCGCACAGAACGGTGTTGAAGCGGTAATCGCCCGCGGCGCTACCGCCGTACTCTTCGGGCACCTCCAGCCCCAGATACCCGTTGCGGCCGGCCTCCAGCCACACCTCACGGTCGATGTAGCGCTGCTCGATGAACTTGTCTTCATTTGGCTCGATGTGTCGAGAGACGAATTCGCGCACCGAGGCACGGAAGTCGTCGTGATCTACCTCGAACAAGCTGCGCTGCATATCAAAGTCCTTAACGCGGGTCGCCTTTGGCCAAAAGCTACCCCGCCGGCCGCCACCGAACGCAGTGAGGGCCGTGACCCGGTGGGAGTCACGGCCCTCGGCGCATGAATTGCGGCTAGACGCCGGCGAGTTCGGCTTCGCCCGCGCCGACCATCCGGGCCAGCCGGCCGGTGATGATCTCCTCGGCTTCCCCGACGATGCGGTGAATCAGCTCGTCGCACGTCGGGATGTCGTGGATCAGGCCCATGACGGTGCCCGCGGTCCAGATGCCGGCGTCGAGGTCGCCGTTCTCGAACACCTTGCGGCCCCGCACACCGGCCACCAGATCCTTGACGTCCTCGAACTGGCCGCCGCCCTTGAGGATTTCCACCACCTCACGCGAGACGGCGTTGGACGCCACGCGCGCGGTGTTGCGCAGGCTGCGGAAGATCAGCTCGGTGCCGCGCTCGTCGGTCGCCACGATGGCTTCCTTGACGTTCTGGTGGATGCACGACTCGACGGTGCACATGAAGCGCGTGCCCATGTTGATGCCGTCCGCGCCGAGCGCCAGTGCGGCCACCAGGCCGCGGGCGTCACCGAAGCCGCCCGAGGCGATCATTGGGATCTCGATCTCCTTGGCCGCGGCCGGGATGAGCACCAGGCCTGGCACGTCGTCCTCACCGGGGTGACCGGCGCACTCGAAACCGTCGATGCTGATGCCGTCGACGCCGAGGCTCTGGGCCTTGACGGCGTGGCGCACCGAGGTGCACTTGTGCAGCACCTTGATGCCGGCGTCATGGAACATCGGCAGGTGCGGTCCCGGGTTGGAACCGGCCGTCTCCACGATCTTGATGCCGGCGTCGACGATCACCTTGCGGTACTCGTCGTACGGCGGCGGGTTGATCGACGGCAGGATCGTCAGGTTCACGCCGAACGGCTTGTCCGTCAGGTCGCGGGTCTTGGCGATCTCGTTGGCCAGATCCGCCGGCGTCGGCTGTGTCAGCGCGGTGATGAAACCCAGGCCGCCCGCATTGGCAACGGCGGCAACCAGTTCCGCGCGACCGACCCACTGCATGCCGCCCTGGGCGATCGGGTGCTCGACACCGAAGGCCTCGGTGAACTTCGTCCGGATTCCCATCAGCGCGGCGCCATCCGGATCGCGCCATCCAGACGGATGACCTCACCATTGAGCATCGGGTTCTCGATGATGTGCTGTGCCAGGGCGCCGTACTCATCGGGGTCACCGAGGCGCGCGGGGTGCGGCACCTGCTGGCCGAGGGACTTCTGCGCCTCTTCCGGCAGCGAGCCCAGCAGCGGGGTCTTGAACAGACCCGGGGCGATGGTGCAGACGCGGATCAGCTCACGCGACAGGTCGCGCGCGATCGGCAGGGTCATGCCGACGACGCCACCCTTGGACGCCGAGTACGCGGCCTGACCGATCTGGCCGTCGAACGCGGCGACCGAGGCGGTGTTGATGATGACGCCGCGCTCCTCGCCGACGGGCTCGGTCTTGGCGATGCGCTCGGCGGCGAGGCGGATCACGTTGAAGGTGCCGATCAGGTTGACCTCGACCACCTTGCGAAAACCGTCGAGCGGGAACGCACCGTTCTTGCTCAGCGTCTTGATGGCGTTGCCGATGCCCGCACAGTTGACATTGATGCGGACCGGGCCCATCTCCTCGGCCGCGTCCAGCGCCGCCGCGACGCCGGCCTCGTCGGTGACATCGGTGGCGACGAACTTGGCGCGCGGCCCCAGCTCGGCGACGACGTCCTCACCCTTGAGGTCGATGACGACGACGCTGCCGCCGGCATCGAGCAGGCGCTTGGTGGTCGCCAGGCCCAGGCCCGACGCACCACCGGTCACGACGGCTACGGAATCTTTGATCTGCATTGATGCAATTCCCTTCTTGTTACGGAAATCTGTGGGGCGCCTCAGGCCCAGTCGCGCAGGACCGACTCGGTGTCGGCACCGGGCACGCGAGGTGGCGTCGGGATGCTGGGCACGCTGCGTGAGAACCGCGGCGCGGGCATCGGCTCGAGGTTGTCGCCGTCCTCGGGCGAGAACCGGAAGAACGTGTCGCGCTCGGTGATGTGCGGCTCGGTCTCGACCTCGGCGAAGCTCAGGACGGGGCTGACGCAGGCGTCCGAGCCGGTGAACACCTTGGCCCAGTGGTCGCGGGTCTGCGCCTTGAAGGCGTTGGTGAAGATCTCGCGCAGCTCGGGCCAGCGGGCGACGTCGTTCTGGCCGGGCAGGGTGGCCGGGTCGAGTTCCAGCTTGGCCAGCAGCTCGGCGTAGAACTGCGGCTCGATGGACCCGACGGCCATGTACTTGCCGTCGGCGGTCTCATATGTGTCGTAGTACGGGGCGCCGGTGTCGAGCATGTTGGTGCCGCGCTCGTCGCTCCACATGCCCTGCCGGCGGAAGCCCCACATCATCTGCATGAGCACGCTGGAGCCGTCGACCATCGCGGCGTCGACCACCTGGCCCTTGCCCGAGGTCTGCCGCTCGAACAGCGCGGACAGAATGCCGACCAGCAGGAACATCGACCCGCCACCGAAATCTCCGGCCAGGTTCAGCGGCGGCACCGGGCGCTCGCCCTTGCGGCCGACGGCGTGCAGCAGGCCGTTGAGCGAGATGTAGTTGATGTCGTGGCCGGCCTGCAGGGCGCGCGGGCCCGTCTGGCCCCAGCCGGTCATGCGGCCGTAGATCAGGCGCTCGTTGACCGCGGCACAGTCTTCGGGGCCCAGGCCCAGCCGCTCGGTGACACCGGGGCGGAAGCCTTCGATGAGAACGTCGGCCTTCTTGATCAGGCTCAGGACCAGCTCGCGGCCTTCGTCGCTCTTCAGGTCGGCGGTGACGGACCGGCGGTTGCGCAGCATCGAGTCGCCGCTGGGCTTGCCGGACTTGCTCGGGCGTTCCACGCGCACCACGTCGGCGCCCAGGTCACCGAGGATCATCGCCGCGTGCGGCCCGGGGCCGATGCCGGCCAACTCGACAACGCGCAGTCCCTGCAGTGGTCCAGCCATCTAAATGCACCTCTTGGTCGATCGGTTAGAGCCCAGTTCTATTGACCGCGACATAGCTTACTTGTATAACGAAGTCTGTCTAGTGCGGGCATCTGGCCCGCCCATGAAACTGGGGTACTGAATGACTTACACCGGATCCGACGATCTGACCGTCTCACTGGATGACGGCGTGTTGTCCGTGACGCTCAACCGGCCGGACACGTTGAACTCGCTGTCACTGGGAATGCTCGAACTTCTCGGCGACGCGGTGCTCCAGGCCGCGACCGATCCCGACGTCAAGGTGGTCCGGCTGGGCGGTGCGGGCCGGGGCTTCTGCTCGGGCGCGGGCCTGAGTGCCGAGGACCAGGACGCCAAGAAATTCGATGCCGCCGCCGTCTTGAACGCCGCCAACCGTGCGGTCGCGGCGCTGGTGAACCTGCCCAAGCCCGCGGTCGCGGTGGTGCACGGCGTCGCCGCCGGCGTCGGGGTGTCGCTGGCCCTCGGGTGCGACATCGTCCTGGCGTCGGAGAAGTCGTCGTTCCTGTTGGCGTTCACCAAGATCGGCCTGATGCCCGACGGCGGCGCCTCGGCTCTGGTCGCCGCGTCGATCGGCCGGGCCCGGGCGATGCGGATGGCGCTGTTGGCCGAGAAGCTGCCCGCGTCCGAGGCGCTTGCCGCTGGGCTGGTGAGTTCCGTCCACGCCGCCGAAGAACTCGACGCCGAGGTCGACCGCGTGCTGGTGGCGCTCAAGTCCGGCCCGGCCGTGGCCCTGCGCAAGACCAAGCAGGCCGTCAACGACGCCACCCTGACCGAGCTCAACAACACCTTCGCCCGCGAAACCGCCGGGCAGATCCAGCTTTTGCACGCCGCCGACTTCCGCGAGGGCGTGGCGTCCTTCCAGCAGCGCCGGCAGCCGGTTTACACCGACGTGTAGCGAACGGGTCCACACCACGAGCGTGCGCACAGATCACCAGATCCGCGGTTGACGCGCTCTGGTTGCACAGTCGCGGAGTCATGCGTTTCGGCGGGTTCGCGAGTGTGCAACCAGGGCGTCGATTTCGCGGATCCGGTGATCTGGTTGCACATTCGCGGCAATGGCTCATACCGACGTACGGCCTAAATCGCTTGACGGGCGCGGGACGATGGACTGGTGAGTTCCCAGTTCGACGTCGAAACGCCAGAACCGCGGACCACTGACCGCTGGCGGGTGTTCGCGCCCTTACGTTTCCGCGAATACCGCCTGCTCATCGCGGCCGTCTCGCTGTCCATCTTCGCCGAGGGCATGTGGACGGTCGTGGCCGCGCTGCAGGTCATCGCGTTGGACAACGATCCGGCCGCGCTGTCTCTGGTGGCGACCTGCCTGGGTACCGGCCTGGTGTGCTTCGTGTTGGTCGGTGGCATCGCGGCCGACCGGCTGAACCGACGAAACATCATCATCACCGTCGAGACCGTCAACCTCGCCGCGGTGACGGCCGTCGCTGTCCTCAGTTCAACTGGGGCGCTGCGCATTTGGCACATGGCGGTGGCGGCGACCTGCCTCGGCATCGCCGCGGCCTTCTTCTTCCCGGCCTACAGCGCGCTGCTCCCCCGCATCCTGCCTGCCGAACAACTGTTGGCGGCCAACGGCATTGAGGGCGTGGTGCGCCCGGTGCTGCAGCAGGCGATCGGCCCGGCCGCCGCCGGCGTCCTGGTCGGGCTGACGTTCCCGAGTATCGGTGCGACCACGGTCGCGGTGTTGTTCGCCGTGGGCCTGGTGCTGCTGGTGGCCACCCGGCCGAGCACCGTCCGGGCCGACGCGGAACCGGTCGAGCACAAGCACGTCCTGCACGATCTGCGTGACGGTTTCCGGTTCATGACCCGCACCCCGTGGCTGCTGTGGACCCTGCTGGTCGCCAGCGTCTACGTGCTGGTGGTGCTGGGACCCATCGAGGTGCTGGTGCCGTTCATCGCCGAACGACGCTTCGAAGACGGCCCGCGCGCCTACGGGTTCATCATGGCCGGGTTCGGTATCGGCAGCGCCGTTGGCGCACTTGCGGTTTCCGCCGCGCGGATGCCGCGGCACTACCTGACCGCGATGATGGTGATCTGGGGCCTCGGCGCGCTGCCACTCGTCGTCGTCGGCAGCACGTGGTCGTTCCCGGTCATGCTCGCCGCGACGTTCCTCGTCGGCATCGGCGAGGGCGCCAGCATGGTGATCTGGGGAACGCTGCTGCAGATGCGGGTACCGACCGAGATGCTGGGCCGGGTCTCGAGCCTGGACTTCTTCGTCTCGCTCGTGTTCCTGCCGGTGTCCTACGCGATCGTCGGCCCGCTGTCGAAAATCGCTCCGATGCAATGGATTTTCGTGGTATCCGGCGTGGTGCCGTTGGTGCTGACGGCCATCGCCTGGGGCGTGGCCAGGATGCGCGCCGACGAACTGGCCCACCCCCTGTGATTTGTGCACGATTTTCCGCGCCGGGCGCGGAAAATCGTGCACAAATCCCTGGTCGAACTAGCCGCGGTGCAGCGTGAGCAGGTGCTCGTAAACCTGGCCGTTGATGCGGTTGTGGTTGATCTCGTCTTCGGTCAGCTCGCGGCGGATCTTGCCCGGCACACCGGCGATCATGGTCCCCGGCGGCACCACGAAACCTTGCGGCACAACGGTTCCGGCCGCGACCAGGGAGCCGGCGCCGATCACCGCGCCGTTGAGGACGATGGCCCCCATGCCCACCAGGGCGCCGTCCTCCACCGTGCAGCCGTGCAGGACCGCGTTGTGCCCGACGCTGACGCCGGCGCCGACCTTCACCGGGAAGCCCGGGTCGACGTGCACCGTGCAGCCGTCCTGGATGTTGGAGCCCTCACCGATCTCGATGGGCTCGAACTCGGCGCGCAGCGTGGTGCCGTACCAGATGCTGGCCCGCGCGGCGAGCGTCACCTGGCCGAGCACCGATGCGGTCGGCGCGACCCACGACTCGTCGTGCAGCTGCGGGGCGTGGCCCTGGATGGGAAGAATCAACGGTCCTGACATGCGGCAGAGTTTAGGTCGCGCGCCACCGCGGCCCGGAGCGTGGCGCAATCTGTGCGATTCGTGTCGGTTCTGCCACTGGCCTGGCCGTGGCGCACCGGCCAGAGTGGGGCGGTGACGCTCACCTCGACGACTGCGCCGACTCGCGCCGCATGGGCGGTGGCCGCCGTCAGTTTCCTGGCGATCCTGGCCGCCGCCGGCTTCCGGGCGGTCCCCGGCGTGCTGATGACCCCGCTGCACCATGAGTTCGGTTGGTCGCACGCCACGGTCGGCCTCGCGATGTCGGTCAACATGACGCTGTTCGGGGTCACCGCTCCGTTCGCGGCTGCGCTGATGGACCGATTCGGCGTCCGGCCGGTGCTGTCGGTGGCTCTGGGGCTGATCACCGCAGGTTCGGCGCTGTCGGTGCGGGTGACGTCCGGTTGGCAGCTGGTGGCGTGCTGGGGCGTATTGGTCGGTATCGGTACCGGCTGCATCTCGATGGGCTTCGTGGCGACCCTCGCCACCCGCTGGTTCGACGAACGCCGCGGCCTGGTGACCGGCGTGCTGACCGCAGCCAGCGCCACCGGGCAACTCATCTTCCTGCCCCTGGTCGCCGAGGTCGCGACCCGTCACGGCTGGCGCTGGGCCTGCCTCATCGTCGCCGCGGCCGCGTTCGCGGTCGTCGCACCCGTCCTCATCGTCATGCGCCACCATCCTCCTGCGCCGACGGCGGCGCCGACCAACGGCTTCCGGTCCGCGCTCGACGGGCTCGTCGTCGGCGCGCGGGTGCCCGTGTTCTGGCTCCTCGCGGGCAGCTTCGCGATCTGCGGTATGACCACCAACGGATTGATCGGCACCCACTTCATCCCTGCCGCAGGCGACCACGGCATGCCGACGACGGTCGCCGCGGGGCTGCTGGCCACGATCGGCGTTCTCGACGTGGCGGGCACGGTCTGTTCGGGCTGGCTCACCGACCGGGTCGATCCGCGGCTCCTGCTCACTGTGTATTACGTCGGACGCGGGATTTCGCTGATGCTGCTGCCTTCGCTGCTTTCCGCGCACGCCGACCCGGGCACCTGGGTGTTCATCGTCTTCTACGGCCTGGACTGGGTTGCCACGGTGCCGCCCACGATCGCGCTGTGCCGCGACTACTTCGGTGATCGGTCCCCGGTGGTGTTCGGCTGGGTGTTTGCCGCGCATCAGGTCGGCGCCGCGATCGCCGCGGCCGCCGCCGGCTGGCTCCGCGATCTGCAAGGTAACTATGACCTGGCCTTTCAACTCGCGGCAGGCTTGTGCGCGGTCGCCGCGCTGCTGTGCTTCAGCGTCCGAAAAGTGCAGGTCAGCCCCGCCTGACGAAACCGGACCGCCGGTAGCTGATTTTGCTGTTTCCCAGCGCCAGCCATTACCATTCGACGGGCGCCACGCCCCGGATGGGGTCTCCCCGGTCGGGCGGGGTGCGCGTCATGAACAGCTGAGGAGCCGAACCATGAAGACTCGCACCAGCAGATTTCTGGGCGTAACCGCGGCCGTCGCCGCCCTGACCGCATCGCTGCCGCTGGCAGTGTCCGCCTACGCGGACCCGCCGCCGCTGCCGCCGCCGACCAACAAGACGGTGGACCCCCAGGGCCCCGGCTGCGACAAGGTCAAGGCCGGCATGCCCGACCTGAAGACGTTGGTCAACAAGCCGGTGAGCCAGGCGCTGGCCGCCATTCCGGCGATCAGCACCTTCAACTCGGCGATCTCCGGCGGCCTGAACCCCGCCGTGAACATCACGAGCGTGCTGGACAACGGCCCGTACGTCGTGTTCGCGCCGACCAACGAAGCCTTCGCGGCGCTGGACCCGGCCAAGCTGGAGGCCCTGAAGGCCGACCCGGCCGCGCTGACGAGCCTGGACTACTACCACGTGTTCCTGGGCGTGCTGGGCAATGACACCGTCAAGGGCCAGCGTCCGACGCAGCAGGGCACCCAGATCAAGGTGACCGGCGACGGTGGCGACATCAAGGTCAACGACACCGCCAAGCTGGTGTGTGGCGCGATCGAGGCGAGCAACGCCCGCATCTACGTGATCGACACCGTGCTGGACCTGGCTGAGGCCCCGGCCCCGGTGACCGCCGCGGGTAGCGAGACCTCCACCTCGACCTCGGCCACCACCACGACGTCGACCTCCGCAGCGCCGAGCGCCGCCGAGTCGACCTCGGCGACCCCGACCACCACGTCGGCCGCGCGGTAGCCAACAGATTCAAACGAAATCGGCGCCCCTGCACCACGTTGTGCAGGGGCGCCGATTGGCTTTGTGGGACTTACAGGCCGCGTCGGCCGAGCCGACTACAGACCCAGGTCGCGGCCGATGATGTCCTTCATGATCTCGGTGGTGCCACCGAAGATCGTCTGGATGCGCGCATCGCAGTAGTCGCGGGCGACGCGGTACTCCATCATGTAGCCGTAGCCACCGTGCAGCTGCACGCAGCCGTCGATGACCTTCTTGGCGGTCTCGGTGCAGAACCACTTTGCCTTGGCCGCCTCGACCGCGGACAGGTCGCCGTCGAGCACGCCCTCCAGGCACCGGTCGATGTAGCGCTCGCAGACGTCGAGTTCGGTGTCCATCTCCGCCAGCAGGAAACGGTTGTGCTGGAAGCTGCCGATCGGCTGGCCGAAGGCCTTGCGGTCCTTGGCGTATTGCAGTGTCTGGCGCCAGGATTCGCGCGCACCGGCGATCGCGGAGATCGCGATGCCGAGCCGCTCCGACGGCAGGTTCTGCATCAGGTGGTAGAAGCCGCGGCCTTCCTGACCGAGGATGTTGGCCGAGGGGACCCGCACGTTCTCGAAATGCAGTTCCGAGGTGTCCTGCGAGTGCAGGCCCATCTTGTCCAGTTTGCGGCCGCGGGTGAAGCCCTCCATCCCGCGTTCGACGACGAACAACGTGAAGCCCTTGTGGCCGGCCTCGGGATCGGTACGACAGACCGTCACGACGAGATCGCTGTTGATGCCCGCCGAGATGAAGGTCTTGGAGCCGTTGATGATCCAGTCGTCGCCGTCGCGGACGGCGGACGTGCGAATGCCCGCCAGGTCACTGCCGGCACCGGGCTCGGTCATCGCGACGGCGAGGATCAGCTCACCGCTGGCGATGCCCGGCATCCACCGCGCCTTCTGTTCGTCATTGGCGAGGTGCTTGAAATACGGTGCGACGACGTCGTTCTGGAGGCTCAGCGCCGGCGCGGGGCCGCCGTAGCGGGCGATCTCCTCGTCGATGACGGCGTTGAACCGGAAGTCGTCCGACCCGCCGCCGCCGAACTCCTCGGGCATGTTGAACCCGATCAGGCCGTACTTTCCGGCGGCGACGTACGCCGACCGGTCGACCATGCGTTCCTGTTCCCACTTCTCGGCATTGGGGACGAGCTCACGCTCGATGTACTGCCTGGTGGATTCCCGGAGCGCCTCGTGCTCCTCTTCGAATACTGTCCGCTTCACGATTTCTTCTCCGTCACTTGGCTTTCCATACAGGCTGACGTTTCTGCGCGAACGCCAGCGGGCCTTCCTTCGCGTCCTCGGACTGCAGCAGGGTCACGAACTCCCGGTTGGTGCGCCGCCAGCCGTCCTTCTCGGCGGTCACCACGCCGTCGTCGGCGCCGTACGCCACGCGCTTGCTCGCCTGCACCGCCAATGGTGCATTGGACGTGATCCGTTCCGCCAGAGCCAAAGCCGCGTCGACGACGGTGCCGTCCGGGACCACCTGGTTGATCAGGCCCCAGCGCAGGGCATCGGCCGATGTCATGGGCTCACCGGTGAACAGCAGCTCCAGTGCCACCTTGCGCGGCAGCTGATCGACGATCCGGAACACGCCGCCGGCACCGGCGATCAGTCCCCGCTTCACTTCCGGCAGGCCGAATTTCGCGCTCTCCTCGGCGACCACGAGGTCGCTCGCCAGCGCCAGTTCCGAGCCGCCGCCCAGCGCGGTGCCGTTGACGGCCGCGATGGTGGGTTTGTCGATGAAGTGGCTGACGTAGCCGGCGAAGCCCCAGTCCGTGTGGTCGGGGTGGAAGAGGTTCTCGCCGCGCGAGAGCGCCTTGAGATCCGCACCGGCACAGAAGGATTTGTCGCCGGAGCCGGTGATGACGACAGCCCGGATCTCGGGATCGTCCTGCGCGGCCTGCAGGGCGTCGCCGACACCGATGCTCACGGCCTGGTTCACCGCGTTGCGGGCGTCGGGCCGGTTGATGGTGATCAGCAGAACGTTGCCCCGCCGTTCGGAGAGGGCTCCGGGTTCGGCGGACACCGCGGTCACAGCAGTTCCAGGATGGTCGCGTTGGCCTGGCCGCCACCTTCACACATGGTCTGGAAACCATACTGAATTCCGTTGTCCCGCATGTGGTGCAGCAGGGTCGTCATGATGCGGGCGCCGGAGCCGCCGAGCGGGTGGCCGAGGGCGATGGCGCCACCGTTCGGGTTCAGGCGGTTCTCGTCGGCGCCGATGTCCTTGAGCCAGGCCATCGGAACGGGGGCGAAGGCCTCGTTGACCTCGAACACCCCGATGTCGTTGACGCTCAGGCCGGACTTCGCCAGCGCCTTCTGCGTGGCGGGGATCGGGGCGCTCAGCATCATCACCGGGTCGGCGCCAGCCAGGACACCGGTGTGCAGACGGGCAAGAGGCTTGAGCCCCAGCTCTTTTGCCTTCTCGGCCGACATGATCAGCAGCGCGGCCGAGCCGTCGGAGATCTGAGAGGAGTTGCCGGCGTGGATGACGCCGTCTTCCTTGAACGCCGGCTTGATGGCGGCCATGGACTCGACGGTGCCGCCGCGGCGGATGCCGCCGTCTTCGGTGACGATGTTGCCATCCTGGTCCTTGATCGCCACGATCTGGTCCTTGAAGGCGCCGGCATCCTGTGCGGCAGCGGCCTTTTCGTGCGACCGCAGCGAGAACTCGTCGAGCTGGGTGCGCGACAGGCCCCACTTCGCGGCCATCATCTCGGCGCCCGTGCCCTGGTTGGGTGACTGGCCGTCGTAGCGGGCGCGGAACGCCTCCGGGTACGGGTGTCCGCCGTTGGCGAGCGACGAGCCCATCGGCGTGCGCGACATCGATTCGACACCGCCGGCGACGACGACGTCGTAGTGGCCGGCGACCACACCGGCGGCGGCGAAGTGCACCGACTGCTGGCTGGAGCCGCACTGGCGGTCGACGGTGACACCGGGAACGGTCTCGGGCCAGCCGGCGGTCAGGACCGCGGTGCGGGCGATGTCGAGCGCCTGCTCTCCGGCCTGCATGACGCAGCCCCAGATCACGTCGTCGACCAGCGCCGGGTCGACGCCGGCGCGCTGCACCAGGGCGTTCAGCACCTGAGCCGAGAGCTCCGCCGGATGGACACCCGACAGGGCGCCGTTGCGCTTCCCGATGGGCGAGCGGACCGCCTCGACGATGACTGCTTCAGCCACGGACTTCTCCTTCAACGTTGAATATCGACCCGGGATTGACACCTGTAAAGGCGCCCACATCTGCGAACATAGAACAGAAGGTTTACTAGGTCAACCTACTAGTTGGTAGGCAAACGCCATTTCCGCGAATGCCGGCTGAATACCAGGCCGCCGCCCGTTCACATGGTTTACTGAGTTGCCTAACAGGAGGCCAAGACAATCGGTTCAAGGAGGGCCCAGATGGCGCAGACTCCGCCGTTGTCGCCGATGATCGACCCACGTACTGTGCCATCCTCGGCCAGCGGCCCCATCCGCTCCCCCAAAACCGCGGAACTGGTGGCCGGCACCCTGCGCCGCATGGTTGTCGACGGCCAGCTCAAGGAAGGCGACTTCCTCCCCAACGAGGCCGAGCTGATGGCCCACTTCGGGGTCAGCCGCCCGACCCTGCGCGAGGCCGTGCGCGTTCTGGAGTCCGAGCGCCTGGTGGAGGTGCGACGCGGGTCGCGCACCGGCGCCCGCGTTCGCGTGCCCGGACCCGAGATCGTCGCGCGCCCGGCGGGCCTGCTGCTGGAGCTCTCTGGCGCGACCATCTCCGACGTGACCACCGCCCGCGCCGGCATCGAACCCACCGTCGTACGGCTGCTGACCGAGCAGGGCAACACCGAGGCGTTCGACGAGCTCGACACCATGCTGGCCGAGTACGTCCCGTCCGGCTACGAGACCGGCCGCATGGCCGAGACCACCGGTGACTTCCACCAGCGCATGGTCGAGTTGTCCGGCAACGCGACGCTGGCCATCGTCGCCGGCATGCTGCACGAGATCACGGTTCGCCACATCGCTTTCGCGATGCGGGAGAACCGGCCGATGTCGAAGTCGGACTACGACATCCTGATGCGGTCCTACCGGCGGCTGATGACGCTCATGCGCTCCGGCAACGCCGCTGCGGCCGAAGCGCATTGGCGCAAGCACCTCGACGTCGCCAACGGCCTGCTGTTCGCGGGCATGGAGGACGTCAAGGTCCGCGACGTCATGCGTTAGTGACGCCGTACACGGGGACATCGTCGGCCCACGGCTGGCGGGTCACCATGTCGCGCACCTTCACGTAACCGCGCTCGAACTCACCGGTGGCGGCGTCGACCAGGCGGTACTGCTGTGTCTGCCGGTGGATGGGCTGCGCGTCGAGCATGACGATCCGCACCTCACCGGGCTCGAAGTGGCAGCGCTTCTGCAGCGCCGCGACGAGTTGTTCGTTCGACATGTGGCCGTCGCCGAAGTTCCAGCCGATGGCGGTCGAGACGATCCGCTCACCGTCGGTCAGCGTGTAGTCGGCCTCGTTGTGCCCGGCCATCGCGCGGTGCGCGAGCGTGAACAGCGCGCGGCCGTGCGTGTTGAAGGCGCGGAACGCGTAGCCCATGTACAGGTACATCTGCGCGTTCTCCGGGCTGCCGTAGTACCGCTCCATCTGGGTCGCGGGCATGCTGGCGATCGCGACGATGTTCTTCTCGATCTTCTCCGAAGCCGACGGCTTGATGCACCACAGCGACGTGTCCCAGTTGCCGGCGTAGTAGCGCATGCCGGGCAGGAAAGACACCTTGCGCGGGAACAGGTTTCCGATGACGACGGTGCCCGCGACGACCGCGAACAGCACCAGCGGCCACGGCGACGTCAGATCGGCGATGCCGATGTCCGCGTGCCCGACGAAAAGCGTCACGACACAGAACATCATGAAGACGTTCCACTCCAGCGGCACGCCCATCGGGATCGCCGACAGGATCCCGAAGTGGAAGCACAGCATGACGAACGCGGCGATGTACGTCGGCCAGCCGCCGTGACTGAAGAAGAGCACCAGCGGTACCGCGCCCTCGATGAAGGTGCTGAAGTGCGCCATGAAGCGCGATGGGCGGCCGGGGCGCAGGTCGTCCGGGAAGTGTTCGAAGAACGCGCGCTTGATGAACTTCGGCCGCAGCACCGGGTTGTTGCTCATCATCGTGGAGATGACGAACGGGAAGTGATGGTTGAGCTTCGACGTCGCGGCGCCCAGCCAGATGACCATGCACACGAGCTTGGCGGCGATGATCAGGTCGACGCCGTAGCCGGCGAACAGGAAGGCGACGGTGAACGAGCCGTAGACCTCGCCGCGGGCGGCCAGGAAGATCACCTTGTCGCGCAGACCGGCCAGGGCGAGGACGCCCAGGATCGCCCAGATCTGCCACATCGGGAGTACGCCGACAGTCGCGCCGGGCAAGACCGGGCCGGTGCCGTCAGAGCACAGCGCGACGACGAGCAGGGCCAGCAGCGCGCCGTAGAGCAGCACATCAACGGAGGTCCGGGCATCGCCACGCGTCAGCGGGATGCGGCCGGGCCACGGTGGCAGACGAATGGTCTTCGGCCGCAGCCAGTACAGGATCGAGCCCATCGGCGGGAAGAAGCGGTTGTTCAGTGGGCCGAACCCGCAGCCGAGGCCGATCACCTCGAACAGCATCGTGTAGAGCACGACCTTCTCGAACACGATCGGCTCGGTCCACCACGCCGCGACGTTCGTGAATCCGTCGATCCCCTTGGTGGACAACGCGATCAGCCAGCCGCCCAGGATGTACAGGCAGATCTTGACGACGTAGAACAGGTGCAGTGCCACCGGGGTGCCGAAGCCCGTCTCGGCCCAGTGCCGGGCCATGGGGACGATCTTCTGCGCGCGGGTGCCCTTGTTCCACTCCTCGAAGTCGATGACAGGAGTGTCCTGCGTGAGAAAGCCCATACCCGTCAGACTAGAACGTGTTCTAGTCTGACGGAATCAGATCCCCATAGTTGATCCCGTGGCCAGGGCGCAGACGTTCGAGAACCAGCGCCCCGGACACCGACGGGTTCAGGCCTTCGCGGGCGGCCGGAAGAAGATCAGCAGCTGCCCGATACCACCGGCGAGGCCGAGCCCGACGGCGATCAGCAACCCACACCAGCCGTGCAGCAGGTGGTAGAAGCCGCTGTTGTGGAACAGCAGGCAGTCCAGGCTGTAGTGGCCCGCACCCGTGCCCGCGATCGCCACGGCCGCGACGCCCAGCACCAGGTTGTACTCCCAGCCGGATTTCACGATGAAGAAGCCGTTTTCGCGGTGCACGGTCCATGCGGCCACCACCATCAGCGCCACGAACCCCGCGGCGGGGATCGGCGTCAGGAAGCCGGCAGCCAGGCCCAGGCCGGCCAGGATTTCGGTGCCGGCAGCCAGCCGGGCGTGCAGCATGCCGGGCTTCATACCGATGCTGTCGAACCAGGCGGCAGTACCGGGGATGCGGCCGCCACCGAAGAACTTGTTGTACCCGTGCGCAGCCATCGTCAGACCGAGCACCACCCGCAGCAGCAGGATCGAGAACGCGTAAGCAGTCACGCGATGAATTTAGCCCCCGGCGTCCAGCACCGCAGACAACCGTTCCACATACGAATCGACATCCGGTAAGGCCGACGGGGACGCGTGCACGCTGATCGTGACGGTGTCCCCGATGCCGTGCACGCCGTGCGTCAAGCCCATCATCGGCGACAACGCCGGGCACGCGGTGGTCAACACCACCGGGCACTCGCCGAACGTCAGATCGGCCGCGCCGCGGTTGACGCTCGAGACCACGGTGTTGCCGGTGGCCGTCGTCGACCGCGCGTGCGGATCGAATTGCTCAGTGCCCCAACGCAGCAGCCGGGCCGGCACCGCCGCGGTGGCGGCACCGCTCGCCGCGGCCGCGGGATGCTCGAACCGCTGCCGCCGCATGGCGAGTTCCGACTCGATGCGGGCCGCCCGCTCGTGAAAGGGCAATTCCGGGTGCAATGCCACGCCGACGTTGCCGTAGTGGTTGTAGGCCCGGCGGGTGCCGGTCTTGGCCATGGGCACCTCGGCCCCGAGCGCGGTGACACCGCCCAGCTCGGCCGCCAGCGCCTCCGAGATGGCCGCCAGCACGCCGACCGTCACCGTCGGCCCGGGCAGATGCGTACGGTGACGCACCACCGTCCGCAATGTGTCGGGGCCCGCCGGCGCGTTGTTGGTCGGCTGCACCGGCCACGAATCCGCCGGTGGCGCAACAGCACCCGACTCGGTGTCCCGCACGAGTTGCCGGTGGGCGGCACTGGCGCGCCACGCCAGGTACGGCAGCGCCCACGTCCCCAGCCGCGACTCGACCACCGCCGGCACCGGCTGGTCCCGGCCGAAGATCCGCCCCATGAGAGCCGTCGCGCGCTGCCCGTCGGCGAGGGCGTGCGACATCTGCACCACGACGACGGTGCCCGGTCCCGTCGTCTCCGGTATCCCGGTGACGCCGGCGAAGACGTGCAGTCGCCACGCCTGCACGGTCGCGTCGAGCTGGTCACTCGCGGCCAGGGCACACACGGCGTTCAGGCACCCGGACCAGGTGGGGTCCCCGGGTTCGTGCACGACGATCGGCATGGCATCACACCGCACCCAGGACGGATAGCGCCAGGAATGCGAATCGTCGATGCGCACCAACAACTCTGGGCACGCCGACACGTTGCGCCGCACCGCCGTCAGCGCGGCGTCCAGCTCGGCGGGCACGCCGTCGAACCCGCACACCAGAAACATGTCGTTCGGGATTTTCGCCGACATCCAGAAACTCTGGGCGTCGGCGGCCGCCATCCGCTTCACGTCCGCCACCCCGGGATTTGTGCACGAAAATCCGCGCCGGCCGCGGAAAATCGTGCACAAATCACGGCGGTCACACCGGTTCGAACTTGGCGATCAGCCACTGGCCCCCCAGTCGTTCCAGGGTCACCCGCGCGCTGGTCGGGGTGCTGGTCGGCGGCTGGTCACCGACCCGGACTACCTGATTGACGAACACCAGCACCACGGCGTGGTTCTCCTCGACCGATACCGCGGCCGCGGCCGGCACCGACGTCGCCGCCGAGATGCGCCGCTGCTCGGCGCCGGGGATCACCGACTTGGTCAGCGTCGTGTACTCATCGAGGAACGGTGTGGTGAGCAGCTTGCGCGCGTCGGCCAGTTGTTGACGGACCGTGTCCGGCTCGTACGACAGCAGGGCGACGGTGCCATCGGTGGCCACCTTGATCACGGCCGCCTGGTCAGCCTCATTGCCGTGCCGCGCCGTCAGGTACCACAGCCCGCCCGCGGCGGCCGCGAGCAACAGTGCCAGCGCCGGCAGGACCCGATACGCCGTCACCCGTGCCCACTCGATGCCGCCGGTCTTGCGCGGCTTCTCGTGTGGCACAACATCATTGGGCGCCGGCTCAGCCTCGACCGACTCGGCCGCATCCTGCTCCGGCTCGGTCGCCTCGAGTTCAGCCGCGTCCGGCTCGTCGGGTTCATCCACCCCGTGCTTGCTCATTGGATCGGCTCCACCTTCGAGACCTTGGCACTGTCGCCCACCTTCTGCATCGTCAGCCGCACGCGCCAGTAGCGGTCGCGTTGCGGCGGCCCGTTGCCGACCTCGGTGTGCACCTTCACCGCGACGAGGACCACGCCACTGGTGTCGTTCGCCGACTCCACGCCGGCCTCGGTGACGGTGCCGACCGATGCCGACTGCTGCTGTTTCACCGAGTCCACGACCGCCGTCGAACGTTGCTTGAAGTCGTCGAAATAGGCGCCGGTCGAGGTGTCCAGCGCCCGCTTGATGTCGTCGTCGACGTGCCGGTAGTCGATGGTCGTGAGGTTCACCGCGACCTGCTTGCCGGCGGTCAGGTATATCTCGTGCAGGGCGTCGTCGCGACGCAGCTGCAGCTCACGCTGACCGAGCCAGGCCACCAGCGCGCCCAGTGCACCCACCACCAGCACGCCCACGACCAGAGCCGCAATCACCTGCTTACCCCGTTGGGGCGCAGGGTGTTTCAGGAACGCGAGGGCTTCCTCGTCGGAGATGGCCGGTTTGTCGTCGTCGGCATCCGGGGTCTCGTCCGGGGCGCTCGCATCGTCGTCGTCGACCTCGTCGGGATTCCTGTGCCGCCCGTGCTCGTCAGCCATATGCCTTCCTCTCGCCGCACGCCCGGCCGGACGGCGACACCTCGGCCGAGTCTAGAGACCGCCGGGTGACCAGGGTCATGTTCGGTTCAGTTAGCACAGCTCGGTAACGTGCAGGAGAAGTGACGAGAGGATTCCAGTGAGCACCGACGAACGCACTTCCCCGGCCGATGGCGGCAGCAATCCACAAACGGTGCGATTCCGCGGTATCGACGAACTGACCCTGGTCGCCGACGAGTGGAACCGCGACGCGGAAGCCGCCGCGGACAAGCCCACGATCCTGATGCTGCACGGTGGCGGGCAGAACCGGCACTCCTGGAAGAACACCGGCCAGATCCTCGCGAACGCCGGCTTCCACGTCATCGCGCTCGACAGCCGCGGGCACGGCGACAGCGACCGCTCGCCCACTGCGAACTACTCACTCGAGACCCTGACCGGCGACACCCTGCAGGTGATCTATCAGATCGGCCGGCCGGTGGCGCTGATCGGCGCCAGCATGGGCGGGCTGACCAGCCTGCCGGTCGCGCATGAAGCCGGACCGGAGCTGGTCACCAAACTGGTCCTGGTGGACGTCGTGCCGCGCTTCGAGAAGAGCGGCAGCGCCCGAATCCGCGACTTCATGTTCAGCGGCATCGACGGGTTCGCCTCACTCGAAGAGGCCGCCGACGCCGTCGCCACCTACCTGCCGCACCGCACGCGGCCACGCAGCGTGGAAGGCCTCAAGAAGAACCTGCGCCTGCGCGACGGCAAGTGGTTCTGGCACTGGGACCCGGCCTTCCTCACCGCGCCCGGCGACGACCCGTTCGAGCGCGCCGAGATGCTCGAGCATGCGGCGATCAGCCTCGAGATCCCGATCCTGCTGATCCGCGGCAAGCTGTCCGACGTGGTGAGCACCGAAGGCGTACAGGACTTCCTGCAGAAGGTGCCGGGTGCGCAGTTCGTCGAGCTGTCCGACGCCGGGCACACCGCTGCCGGCGACGACAACGACGCGTTCACCGACGCGGTGGTGCAGTTCGTCCGTCAATGACCCGATCGCGGCTCGCCGCCTCGATACTTGAGCGGTGACGGTTTCGACGATCTCGCTGGTCGCCATCTGTGTGCTCGCCGTGGTGGTTGTCGTCGAGACCATCGTGTTGCGGGTGACGCGGTCCCGGCTGCGGGCCGCGCGGCGGGAGATCGAGGAACTGCGCGCGCCGTCCGAACCCCGCACCAATCTGCTGCTGGCCGGCGGCCGCGCCGCGGTGAAGACGATGTGGCAGACCGCCAACCTCATCAACAAAGAGGGCTTCGGCGGTGCGATGTGGTCGTCCATCGAGGAGCTCGCCGGCTGGGCCGAGGTGGAGCGGCCGGACCTGGCCAAGTTGGCGCCGACCGGCCGCGTCGCGATCATGTTCTCGGACATCGAAGGATCCACGGCCCTCAACGAGCGCATGGGTGACCGGGCCTGGGTGCGGCTGATCGACCACCACGACAAGTTGGTCGGCCGGTGCGTCAAGAAGCAGTCGGGGCTCGTCGTGAAGAGTCAGGGCGACGGTTTCATGATCGCCTTCGCCGAGCCCGAGCAGGCCGTGCGCTGCAGCATCGACATGCAGCAGCAATTGGCGAAGGCGCCGGGCGGCGTCCGGGTCCGCATCGGGATTCACACCGGAAAGTCGGTGCGACGCGGCGACGATCTGTTCGGCCGCAACGTCGCCATGGCCGCGCGGGTGGCGAGTCAGGCCGACGGCGGCGAGGTGCTCGTGAGCAAGGCCGTGCGAGATGCCTTGTCCGCCTCGGCTTCCTGCGCCGACATCACGTTCGACGGCGGCCGGGTGGCGGAGCTGAAGGGCTTCGCCGGCGACCACCGGCTCTATGCCGTGGGCTGGCTCCCGCCGGATTCGGCCAGCCGCTGATGCAGCCGGGCGCGAATATCGTCGGCCGTGTATGACTCGCGCTTGCGCTGATCACGCGCGACCAACACGCCACCGGCGACCACGCCCGCGACACCGGCCAGGCCAACCCACTTCCACACGCCACGCATGCAGTGATTATGACCGGGCGAAGCGCCGGGGAATGTCTAAGCTGCCCAGATGACTGGTAACGCGGTGACTTTGGAGCGGGCGCTGGCCGAAACCCGGACCGGCGACATCTGGTTGTTCCGTGGGGCTTCCAAGCCCGACCGCGCCATCCAGACGCTCACCAACGCCCCTGTGAACCACGTCGGCATGACGGTCGCCATCGACGACCTGCCGCCGCTGATCTGGCACGCCGAACTCGGCGACAAACTCGAATGTCTGTGGAGCGGCAGCCATCACCGCGGCGTGCAGCTCAACGATCTTCGCGCCGCCGTCGAACGGTGGGTGTACGTGTACGGGCAGCGGTGCTGGCTGCGGCAACTGACGCCGTTCGCCACCCGCGAGCAGGAGGACCTGGCGCTGAAGGTGGTGGCCCGCATGGACGGCACCGCGTTCCCCACCACGGCGCGGTTGACGGGCCGGTGGTTCCGCGGGCGGGCGCCGGTGATCAGCGACTACACGCGCGGAATTCCGTTGGTACATCGCAAGGTTCGCGAATCCGCCGAGCGGGACAAGAACCGCCGGCGAACAGCCGGGCTCGAGACCGCGTACTGCGCCGAGACGGTGGCGATCACCTACGAGGAAATGGGGCTGCTGGTCACCGAGAAACGCGAGAACTATTTCGACCCGGGCTCGTTCTGGAGCGGCGATTCGTTGTCATTGACGCCGGGATATCACCTGGGCGCCGAGATCGAAATCCTCGCCTGACCTGCGGCCAGAAAACCGCGAATAATTTCAATCGCCGTCAGCGCAGTCAAGGCCGGACTAGCATTTGTGCGCAAATTCCCAGTAACCGGCAGGCCGGCAGGAGACGTCATGCGAATGAAAATTGCGCTCGTAGCACCGTGGATTGCCGCTGCCGCGATCGGCGGCGCGATAAGCCTTGCCCCGACAGCCGGCGCCGACCCGGACCCCGATGTGCCTTACGGCGGCGACGAATTCGACCTGCCGCAGCAGGGCCCGAACCCGTACGACTTCGGGTTTCACGAGTCGAATCACGACGAAAAGGACACGTCCGCCGGCGCCACTGACGTGCCGTACTGATCCGCCTGATCGTCGACGATCAGACGGACTGATCGCCGGCGATCTCCAGCAGCCGCTTCGGGTGCATGCCGTCGACCTGACCGATGAACGGCGGGTGGATGCTGTAGCCGAGCATGCGGCGAATGTCTTCTGACACCCGGCGGACGGTGTCGCGGGTCATCGACAGCGTGAAGGCCTCCTGCGGCCGCAGCCATGGCTCGCAGTATTGGGCAGTGACGGCCAGCCGCGGACGGTCGGTGCGGTTGGCGCCGCCGCCGTGCCACAGCGTGCCGGGAAAGAACACGCACGACCCGGCGCTCATCACGACGGGCTTGCGCTCGACGTCGTCGCCGGGAAGCCGGTCACCCCACAATTGGCTGCCGAGCACCACATCGGTGGCGCCGTTGTCGGCGGTGAAATCGTCGATGGCCCAGATGGTCGCCGCACCCAGCGCGGCGCGGGGCCGCGGCAGCGGGTAGAAACCGTCGTCGGTGTGCAGCATCTGTGCCTGCTCCCCCGGCAGGATGTTGATCACCTGGAGCATCGACAGCAGATAGTTCGGCAGGAACATCCGGTCCAGCAGCGCGAGCACGCGCGGGTGGTCGGCGATGACGTCGCACGCCGCGGTCTTGTTGAGCACGCTGTAGATGCGCTGGGTGGACCGTCCCTCAAAACCGTTGCGGCCGTGCCGATCCAGCATCGGCGTCACGGCCGCGCGAATCTCGTCCAGCTGGGCCGCACTGAGCAGATCGGGCAGGATCACGTAGCCGTCGCGCGCCATCGTGGCGAGATCGGCATCGACGATCGCGGGGTCGACGGCCGCGCCGCCGCTCTCGGTTCGGCGATAGGTGCCGGCCAGGTCGCCGCTCAAGTCCGCCAGCGAAGACACTTCAGTGCTCATTGCTCCACTCCCGCCGAAACATAACCGAGTTCTGTTATGTTTTGGACTATGGCACGTGCCCCGATCGGACGTCAACAACTTCTGACCGCCGCGCGCGACGAACTGGTGCGCGGCAACGGCGTGCTCGAACTGAGCGCGCTGACCCGCCGGGCGCAGCTCAGCACCGGCGCCCTCTATCACCACTTCGGTTCCAAAAGTGGGCTTCTCGCAGCGGTTTACGACGACTTCTACCACGGACTGCGCCATGCCATCGCCGACGCGCACCTACCCGTGGACGCCGACTGGGGAGTCCGGGAGCGGGAGCGAACCCGCCGTTTCGTCGTCTACCACTTCGACGACGAGCTGGCGCCGATCCTGCTCGGCCGCGCGACGCTGGACCCCGAACTCGCCGAACTCGAAGCGGTTCATCTGCAGACGATGAGCGAGGCAGCAGCCGACAACATCCGCCGCGGCCAGCAGGACGGTGACTTGCCCGGCGACATCGACGCGGACAGCGCCGGCGCGTTTGTCATCGGCGGCCTGCGGCACAGCATCGCGCAACAGCTCAGAGCCACGCCGCGTGCCGATCCCGATCTGGCCGCCGAACGGCTCTGGCATCTGGTCGCCGCGGCACTCGGGATTTCGTGACCGGATCAGACGGTTCCGCGCGCCGCCCACGCCGTGGCCGTCACGGTTAACGGGCCGTCGCCAAGGCGTTCGCGCGCAACGGTTTCCAGCCTGCCGCGCCCCGCATCATCGAGGCGCTGCACGTAGTCCCCGGCCGGGCCGACGCCGAACGTGTACGGCTCCCACCATTCCTCGAAGCTCGGGTGCAACACGTCGATGGTGATGGCGTCCTCCGCCACATCGCGTAGCCCGGCGGCGTCGAAAATCTCGGTCAGGTGCCCCTTGTGCGCGCCGGACAGCAGCGCCTCGTCCTGCGCGTCTGGGTCGATCACGTGGACGGCATCCCAGAACGGCGCCAGCGCACCCGTCGGCCCGTCCCACACGCATGCCGCGACGACACCGCCGGGCCGGGTCACCCGCGCCATCTGCCCGACGCCGGCAACGGGATCGGACATGAAATGCACCACCAGTTGGGCGAGCGCCGCATCGAAAGTCGCGGTGGCGTAGGGCAATTCCTCTGCTGTTCCGAGGCGGGCGTCGAGCGCCGGAAACCGCTTCTGGATCGCATCGACGAACGGCGGTGACGGATCGATGGCCGCGACCTCGGCGCCCATCGCCAGCAGCCGTGCGGTCAGCGCGCCGGGTCCGCAGCCGACGTCGAGCACCTTGGCTCCGGCGGTGATCCCGGCGAAGGCGGCGAAGACCTCCGCGAGCGGCTCGGCGTATCGGCCCATGTAGCGGCCGTACGCGTCCGGCGAGACGACGAAGCTCACCAGCAGATGCTATGCCGCGTACCAGCGGCTACGCCCCGAATTTGGCCTTGGCATCGTCTCTCACCGGCGTGAAGAGGTTGACGAGGTTGCCGTCGGGATCGCGGAACAACAGCGACCGGTTACCCCACGGCATCGTGGTGGGCTCGGTGACGACCTCATCCAACCGGCTTCGCAGCCGTTCGTACTCCGCGTCGACGTCAGCCACGATGAACTCGATGATGGCGCTCCGGTTGGCCGCCGGCTCGGCGGAGCCCGCCCCGAACAAGGGCACGGTCTTGTCGCTACCGATCGCCAAAGTGCCCACCGGCGTGGGGATTTCCGCGAACAGCTCATTGGCCCAGACGGCCTCGGCCCCTGTCACCAATTCATAGAAGCCGACCAGGCTCGGGACGTCGGCGGTGATGATGCGGGTGGAAACAAGCTTCATGACGCGCACGATATCGGCGACCACCGACAAGCTCGCCTCGTCGAGCGCTTCCCGCGGTCGCCCGCCAGGCGCATGATTGATCCAAAGAGGGAGGGGCGTGCCGCGGTGCCGAACCAATGGTCGGGTGTGACGATCGACTGTGTCGACCCGGTCCGGATGTCGACGTTCTGGGGACACCTTCTCGGCATCGAGCCCTCATACGAGCACGGCGACGATCCCGGGTTGGGCGACTCTCGGTTCCCGGGAAGGTCCGATGCCGCGGCTCACTTTTCAGCGGGTACCGGAGGCCAAGGCGACGAAGGTACGCATCCATCTGGACGTGGAAGTTGCGGACATCGATGAGGGTCGCCGGCATGTCGAGGATCTCGGCGGGCGGTGGTCAGGTACTCGGCACAACTACGACGAGGGCGTCGTTCTCGTCATGTTCGACCCCGAAGGTCACGAGTTCTGCCTTGTCCAGTACTTCGAAACACCAAGCGCGACAACCTGAATCGGCCGTTAGGGCCCGTGCCCGTCATGCAGATCAGATTGGTCGTCGAGGCGCCGCCGGGTCTCTGCCACGGCGCGCCTGATTTCCGCGTCGTCGCGCCGAACTTCGGCGTTCTGCCGTTCCACCCGTTCGCTGATGCGCTGCTGGCGTTCACGCTCGCGCTGTTCGGTGGCGCCTTCGCGGATGTCGGCGCGCCGCTCCCGCTCGTCCGCCATCTCATCCCGCTCGTCGGCGATGCGGTCCCGCTGGTCGGCGATGCGGTCGCGTTCATCGGCGACCCATTCGCGTCTCGACTGTTCGGCTTCCCGCAAGGCCATCGCGTTCTCGCGGCGGGACAAATCGGCGGAGCGCCGATCCAAGTCGCCCGCAGCACCGGTCCGTCCGTCACCGACCACGGCTCAACTCTAACCCCGCGCAGTCTTACAGCGTGTTCACGAGCAGCACATAGGCGAGGGTTCCGGCGCCGACGCTGAGCAGTGTCCGCCTGCCACCGAGCAGGTGTGCCGCGACGGTGATGGCCACGCCGATCGCCGCATACGCCAGGTGTTTTTCGTCGCCGGAGACCGAACGGAAAGTGCTGGCAGCGAGAATCATGACGATGCCGACCGGCATCCAGGTGGCCATCGTGTTGACGAAGCGGGACTTGCGCAGCGGCTGCAGGATCGCGAAGGGCACGGCGCGCAGGGCCAGATTGATGACGAAGACGGTGGCCAGTACGGCCGCGAGGTACTTCAGGTCAAGCATCGACGGCCACCTGCCGCCGCACCAGCAGATAGCGCGCCACGAGCGTGGCAATGAACAGCAGGAGCCCGACGAACAATGCCGCATGCGGGGCGACCATCACTGCTATCGAGAAGCTGAGAGCGGCAAGCAGCAGCGACGGCACACCGTCGCGAGAGCGGCAGGCGTCGAGCGTCAACGTGACGAACAGTGCGCACAAAGCGAATTCGAGCCCTTCGATGCGCGCCGGCAACATCGAACCGAGCAGGACGCCCGTCAGACCGCCGCCCACCCAGTAGCACTGGAATGCGGCCTGCATCGTGACCAGTCGCCATGACGTCCAGCCGCGCGGGTCGGCGGCGGTCACGGCGTACGCCTCGTCCACAAGGGTGTAGACGGAATAGGCCCGGGCGAACCGGTTCCGCACGACGTGCAGCGGGAAGGTGAACGCGTAGAAGATGTGGCGGAAGTTCACCAGGAACGCCGTCAGCGCGATGGTCGCCAGCGGAGTGACCGCGACGATCATGCCGATCAGCAACAGCTCCAACGAGCCGGCGAAGCAGGCGATGGACAGCGCGGGGGCGACCCACCAGGGCAGGCCCGCCTGGACGACCAGCAGCCCGAAGGCGACGCCGATCGGGTACATGCCGAGACCCGCGGCCAGGGAGGCCCGCACGCCTGCGGCGACCTCCGCTTTCCGAGAAGTCACCACCGCAGCGTCCATGACAACAATGATCCCAGGTCAGCAGTGGAATTTGGTTGCCACTTACTGCGCTCCGCGGCTGCGGCGAGCAATAATTGGTCATGGATAGTCTCGACACAGCAATAATCGACGTCTTGCGTGAAGACGGCCGGATCGCGAACGTCGCCCTCGCCGAAAGAGTCGGGCTCACGCCGGGGCCGTGCCTGCGGCGGGTGCAGCGGCTCGAGGCCGACGGCGTCATCGTCGGCTACCAGGCCCTGATCTCACCCGCCGCCGCGAACCAGAGTTTCGAGGTGCTGCTCGACGTCGAGATCACCGACTTCGACATGAAGAGCATCGAGACCTTCGAGGCCACGATGGCCGGCTACCCGCAGGTGCTCGAACTCCATCGCCTGTTCGGTTCCCCGGACTATCTCGTCCGCGTCGCCGTCGCGGACCTGCCCGCGTACGAGCAGTTCCTGACGAGCAAGGTCCTCGCGATCCCGGGCATCCACCGCGTCTCGTCGCGGTTCCCGATGAAGACGATCAAGTCGCTGCGGCCGCTGTGAACCGTCGAGCGGCCCCTTCGGCGTGTCGGCTCTCCCTGCGGCACTTGCGATCTGAAGCTGTCAGCATCGGCTGACAATGTCCGGTTTTTTGACAATGTCGCCATGTGCGACAGCTTCAGATCGACGATGCTGTGGAGACTCGAGCGACTCCAACGCCTTTCGTCAGTGCACGAGCTTGAGCCCGACCACGCCGCCGATGATCAGCGTCAAGAACACCACCTTGAGAACCGACGTCGGCTCATCCCCGGTGGCCATCGCATAGACCACGGTGAGGACCGCGCCGATACCGACCCAGACGGCGTACGCGGTGCCGACCGGCAGGTCACGCATGGCGTAGGCCAGCCCGCCCATGCTGGCAATGAGCGCGACCGCGAACACGATGCTGGGCGAGAGCTTGCTGAACCCCTCGGACTTGCCCATCGCGGTGGCCCACACCGCTTCGAGGACGCCGGACAGGACCAGAACGAGCCACGACATGATGTTTCTCCCGGGCCGTCTTGTCGCACACCGGGTACGGCACCCATCGTCCGGAAGCCTGCGTTAAGGCTCTGTTACCAAGTTCTCACAGAGCAACCCGGGTGGCAATGTCAGATCAGTCACCACCCCCGCATCGAGCGTGGGGGTTGACGTGGGATTCTCGGCGATTTTCCGCGTAAACCCCCACGCTCGATGGCACCTGCGATGCCGATAATCGGTAGAATGATCACCACCCGCCTGACCGAGCGCCTCGGGATTCAGCATCCGATCGTCTCGGCGCCCATGGCATTGGCCGCGGTTCCTTGCGCGTGACGCTGAGCCTCGTCCCAGAGGTCGCCGAATCCAACGGGGACAGCACAAATCGGACGACGGCGGGCGACGCCGTCCGCGGAATCGACTGGCCGACTGGATTCACGATGCGCATGCGGCGCAACGCTTTTACCGACCGCTGGCACGACGACGAGAAGACGCTGGCGACCAACGCCGATATCGGGGGTCCGCGCCACGGCGCCGCATTCGCCGACGGCGATCCCGACAACGCCGGGTTCGTGTTCAGCGAAGTCGCTGGGCTCATCCACTCGATCGAGCCCGCGGCTGTGCTCATCGAGTGAATCGTCCCCGAGGCAGCGCGGCTGTTGCGGTCCCGCACTGACCTTCGTTGAGTGCAGGTGTCAATTTTCAAAACTGTCCCGCCCGAAACCAAACTGCGTTGTCGGCGTCAACTACTACGGTTATTCCTGAATTTGACCGCAGCAAAGCTCGATGCCTTAGTACAGGTGTCGTTCTCCAACTAGCGAGCTAGCGAGGGGTTAGACATGAATGACTCGTTACGGTCGGAGATCGAGCAGATTCTGCTTGCCCACCAACGCACCCGCAATGCCAAAGTTCTCAGCGGGATGAAGCGCGGACTTACCGACAACGAAATGTCAGCGGAGTTTGACGCTGCCGGACAGCCTTGCAACGCTGAGAGTGTCGCAAACGTGCGTAGGATCGTGCGTCTCACGCTTGACGACAAACTCGTCCCAGCGCCGTCCGATGCCGAGGATCAAGCCGGCCTCTACCGGGAATTGCTCAACCACAAGCGATCTCAGAACCTCGATCAGCACATCAAGACCCGACTGAGTCAGCTCCAGAAACTGGACCCCAAGGTCAAACTCACACCCCTGGCTGAGGGATATCTCGGCCCCAAGAATGCGCAACAAACCGACAAACCAGAGCAGAGGTGTCCGGACTGCTTCCTGGTCCATGTGGGTGAATGTCTATGAACATCACCGCTGTCTGGCTAAAGGTTATTTTCCTCGTAGTCGACAGTTGCCGCCGATGATGTCCGGCGATGTGCCACCGGTTACCACGCCGCCGAAACGCATATCCCACGAAGCCGAGCTTCTCGCACACCTCCGTGTAGTGGCGGACGGCCTCGGCATCGAATGTGTCACCGGTCAGGGAAGCAGCAATCGCTTCGGAATCGATGGATGGGGCCTTTCGGGGAGCAATGATCAGAACCTGTGGATGAGCCTCGGCGAGGCGGCGTAGGAAAGGGCGCACCTTCCCGAGGATGATCTGA